>NZ_JBVASJ010000017.1:0-113196 GCF_057813935.1 Pseudomonas sp. F220 | reverse complement strand
CACAATGACCTTTCAGCCAAGCCCTTCAGGTGGAATAAGACGGCTGAATCAATCATCAGCTCTGTAAACAAAGCAAAGCTGGGGGCGATAAAGAATAAGTTATTGAATTAACCGCTCAGGACACTAGTCCTAATACCGGTAAGTTAAGCGAGCGCTGCCCCTGTAGGAGCAGCCTTAACTTACCGGCATTAGGGCCAATCCTGATTAAGTGCGCACATCGAACAACGACGCGTCTATATAGTGCGGCATTTTATAACATTTATAGCCGCACAACCCCGCCACCCTCCCGTTATAAATCGTCGACCACCTTGCTCATTTAAACATTACTATTGGCGGAGCGTACACACTCTCCTATTGTCAACTGCGGCAATAAAAAATAACAAAAAAGCCGCAGCGACCTACAACATTAAGTCGCTGACAATTTCAATATAATTAGTTATCAGCAAAGGATTTGCACTTTGGTACATACTCGCGTAAATCGAAAAACGGTAGTCAAAGGGCTTACCTTTTGGGGGCAGTGGGCCGTTGCCATGAGCGTCGTGGTCACGCTTCTGTTTATATTAGTGTATTACCAAACAGGCAACATTGACTTCCATTATCGAGTGCTGGCCATTCTGACTATACTGGTCTCTGTACCCTCCTACTCCATGCTTGAGGTTTATCATAAGAAACATAGCTACCTCAACGGCATGGGCCGGCTACTGCTCGGCTGGTTGATCACTTCATTCTGCTTGCTCACTATCGGCTTTGTCAGCAAAACCACGGATATGTTTTCCCGAGAAGTTATAATAACCTGGTCATTGTTGGGTTATGGCTTGCAAGTCCTGCCTTATCTTCTAATGCACCATCTCTCCAGACATTATCATCGAAAACTTAGCCATCAATATAATACTTTGATTATTGGTACAGGCGGTATTGCGCTAAAGCTGGCTGACACTTTCCACAAACAGGAACATTCTCCTCTCGTCGGACTTGTCAGCTCTGTACCGACTCAACACAGCGTTGCCCGTTCGCCCTTGATTGTCGGTGAATTAGAAGAGCTTCGGGCACTCATATCCGCTCATGACATTCGGCGTTTGTATATTGCCCTTTCGCTGAGTGAAGCACAGCACATTGAGGCCATGTATATTGACCTTCTTGATTTAAATGTGGATGTCATCTGGGTTCCCGACCTGGACAGTATGATGCTTCTTAATCATTCAGTGAGTGAGGTAGGCGGTTTTCCCGCCATACATCTTAATGAAAGTCCGCTGACCAGCTACCCCACCGCAGCCTTGAGTAAAACGTTGGTGGATCGTTCCCTGTCGCTCATCGCCCTTATCTGCTTAAGCCCACTCCTGTTAGGGATCGCTGCCGCCGTTAAATTATCCTCCCCCGGCCCCGTTATTTTCAAACAGAAGCGCCATGGCTGGAATGGCAAGATTATCATGGTATGGAAGTTCCGCTCTATGCGAGTACATGACGACAAACATGTGCAGCAAGCTAGCCGACAGGACTCACGGGTGACTGCAGTGGGGCGCTTTATACGACGGTCTTCAATCGATGAATTACCGCAGTTATTCAATGTACTGCAAGGCGATATGGCACTCGTCGGGCCTCGCCCCCATGCCGTCGCTCACAATGACTATTATATGGGCAAGATACATGCCTACATGGCGCGCCATCGAATCAAGCCAGGAATAACCGGACTTGCTCAGGTAAGCGGCTGCCGAGGGGAAACCGAAACAGTCGACAAAATGCAAAAGCGTGTCGAAATGGACCTCGCCTATATTAATAACTGGTCGCTATGGCTTGATATAAAAATCCTGATCAAGACGCCCTTCTCGCTTATATCAAAAGATATTTATTAACACTCATAATCACCTATTTAGGCGATAAGTAGCTGAAGGTTTTCGAGTTGTATGGGCGGCGGCCGAAAAAGCGAGTGGGCTTTCCCTCATGCCGGTCCGTTAAGAGAAATGCACAGTACTGCGATGTAAGCCAAAGGCTTGCGGCGCGTGCCAGATCACCAAGATCGCAGCCTGCGGCAGCTCCGCCAAACCGGTTCATCTTTGAGATAACAGGTGTACGCAAAACCTGCAGGAGCTGCCGTAGGTTCGGGCCGCGTTCGGACGATCTTTTGGGGACACCCATGCCGTCACTTCACCAGGACTCGCAATCACGCCAACCTCTATAACCGTATCGATTCGCCAGAAATGCGCCAGTACGGCTGCTTAAAGGCCTTTTCAGCCCCGGAAAGGGATACCGCCAGATGGTTCAATAACCCTTCCGCGGTATATTTTGGAATACTCGCACTCAACATTATGATCGCAAGCCCCAACATCAGGGCCGGCAGTGGGATTTTGCTGACGCCCTTTTTCTCCTGCCCGTAAAGAAATACACAGGCCGCTGCCGACCCAACCAGTGCCCCGGCAATGGCTTCTGGAAGGGGATGTATGTAAGGCGCAACATAGTAGACGCTGAACCACCAGGTCGACAGCAGCCCTACACCCAGCGCGGGCCATCGAAGGCGGTGATCTATCTGTCGAAACAGTAAACTCATCACCACGGTTGACACCAGGCAAGCGTTCATCGCGTGACCGCTGATAACTGCGATATCCAGGCTTTCCAGACCTATCCCCCAGCCCTTGAAAAGCACTTTGCTCAGGCCAACGACGAAATAGGCGACAAGCACGACGCCTAGCCATAAAAAGGCGAGCTTTTTTGACGCGGCACACCACAGCCAACCGGCGACAACCAGGGCTGCCGGGAGCATGACAGTGATACCGGCGTATTGAGCGATGTACAGTTTTGAATCCAAACTACCTCCTCGAATAATTTTTTCAGTGTTACGCAGAGCCAGGACCTCCTCGCTGCCCTTGGGCAGTTTTCCGGCGTTGGTCGACACGGAGATTGAACTCAGTCTATACAAGACTCAGAATCTCCGATCAAAAAAGCACTTCAACCGCTCCTCTACCACAGCCTCAGAATAGCTCGTAACGTCCATCGCCAACTCTGCCTCCACCAGAGCCTCCAGCAACGCGGCTTGGGCCTCGAAGCGGAGATCGCGATTAAGCTTGCGCGCAGCGTGCATCTGATCAAATAGCACATGGGTTACTTGATAAGGTGTGCTGTTTTTTAGACGCGCTAGCCAGAGGGGAAGTCTTTTCGCTGTTTTACTCCGTCTGACGCTCATCGACTTATCCAAAGAAATATTTTTTGAAGCTTCCACTATCTCTTCGAACACGTCGGTCAGCTTTTTCAACACATAGCCAAGAATCAAATCATCCAAGGATCCCAAAGCCGACACTCCTACGCTACGGGAAATCATGACCCATACTCATTACACTTAATCAAGCGTAGCCGGGCGAGCGAAGTTTCATCTTCTCCCTATCATTACATTACACTTCATTCGATATACGTATTGGACGTATTCTAACGTCGGCACTTTCTGATCAACACAACTCACTGATAACACCCAGACAAACACCAGTATGTGTTTCCGACCATTTACAACAATCGTTAATGCCTAACAGCAGACATCGGAGATTAGCCCCACTCTGCCCACACCACGCCGGCGCATCCGCTTTGTTAAGTTAGCGAAACGCTGACTTTCTAAGTTATTTCATTCCTGGTACGACGCATGAGATATGTAGCCGATACTACGAATCTTTTTACACGCTTTAGCGACTCTGCAACGGGCGACAGTCAGCTATTGAGTGACCTATAATCGAAGCAACACTCAAACCTGTTTCTTGATATTGGAAATCGCGGCTTAGCTCATTCTAAAAATACTGGCCCGACGCCATCCGCGCAAGATCACAGAATAGCCACAAAAATGACTGACTCATGGAAAACAACTCGAGGCCCGCCCCTGCAAGGCAGGAGAGAGCCAGATGACATTCTGGCGGGAGGGTAGCTGTCTCATCCCAGTGGACCCTCAATGGGAGCTAATGGTTATCGGTTGAGCTGATAGCGACCCGCTACCGTCGACTGGAGGCCATTCCGGTGACGGTCACCATCACGTCAGGGTAATCGGCGTAGCTGGTGAAACCCTGTCAATACCGCCGATAATCACGTCATACTCATGGTTGTGCGTGTATTTCCTGGAGGAGTTGCCTTCGGTGATCGGGAGCATGTCGAGGAAGGCAAGCGCGTTCTTGCTGCCCGCCAGCGAGTCAGAAATCTTGGCCATGGTTTTTTCTCCAGGCGTAAAAAAGCCGGCAACTGGGCGGGCGTTCGGGTGCGCTGCGGAAAATCTGCCGCCTTATTGGGATTTCAGGAAAAATGACCCTGGTCAAGATGGGGCTGCGAAAATGCAAGTTCTCGGCTCCGTGCCTCAATGCAGGGCTTTCGCCGCCAGACCAAGACCTCATACCCAATCTAAAGACTTCCGAAGCCAATCAGCATCCATGTCGCTCCATCAAACTCCGCTTCCATCCACTGTCCCGCAGCAATTCCCTTGAGAGAACCCAAGAACACGTTAGGCACACCGCTGGCAGAGGCGGGCCGGACTACGCGAATGCGGTCGCCAGCAGCACTTGCCAGCGCTGCTGGCGGAGTCGCAATCGTACGAGTGGCGGTAATCACTGCGTTAACGATGAACGTCTTCCCGGGGACGCCGACTATATTGGCATCGCCTACATAGACCGATGGGTTGCCCGCGCCCAATCCGGCGATAATCCGCGCAGCACCAGGATCAATGGCGTAGTCCGTGGCATTCCCCTTGACAAGGCAACCGACAAAAAGATGGCCGCTGTACGTCGTGCTGCCGTCCGAGGATATCTGGCAGCCTATCGAGTTTCCAGACAACTCAATGCCGTGCAGCTGCGAGTCCGGCGACTGCGAGAAGTAGCCCACGGTAGTGTTAGATCGGCTGTGCCCGCCAAAAACCTTGAAGTTCGGAGAACAAGAATGCGTGATGCCGCGCCCAGTGTTTCCATGGATTTTTGGATTGAACAGCGTGGTGTCGGGCGAAAACGTCAGCACGAAACCGCTCGCCGCGTTACCCTCACAGATAGGGTTGTAGTAGGCATTGTCGGTGCTCTCATAACCAACACCGCTAGATTGGCGGATACCCGCGCCTGAGTTCCCCCGACACGACGGCGCAAAAAACGTGTTACTGGACGAGCCGTTGCCAAGATAGATGCCACCGTAAGCGATGGAAGGGCCGTTTCGATCATAAACTCCACCGTGCACACGGTTGCGCTTGCCTCCATCGCCAGACGATGAGACGAATCCGTCAATCATCAGGCCTGCATCAGTGTTACAACTGAGGCTGCCGGGATAGAGGTGGTTGTCGTGCGCACCGTTCAGCGTTATTCCGATACGGTTTAGCGAAGCATCGTCCACAGTAACGATATTGTTGGTGCAGCGCTCCCCGGATAACGAAACACCGGCCCCCGAGCTAGAGTCACAGCCTGTCACCTTTCGAACATACACACGGTTATGCTGGCAAGTTGTACCGGCAGCAGCCTGCCCAGCCAGTGACACGCCCTTATTCTTGATGTCGCGGATCTCGCCCAGGACTCGTATATCACAGAAGTTCGCGCCTGCTGCGAGAACGCCGTTCTGCTTAACATTCGTTGCATTGCCGATCAAATCACTGCGTAACTCCAGGCGCGCGTTTGTGCTGCCCGCCACGCTGAATATATCCGTCTGCGCTCCACCCTGGACCTTCGCGTCGCAGATATATGTTGCACCACTGGGGACGACGACCGTGCCAAGTAGGTTAAGCACCTTGCCGCGCCCAGGGGTGAACACGACACGTCCATCTGCTGCGCCTTGGACGAGCGCTGCATTCAGCTGGGCGGTCGAATCGGACTTTCCTGTCAAGACGACAATCGAGTCACGCAGGAAATCTGCAACAGTTCGACCATCAAGACCCACCTCTCCGGCGCCGTTAATCGGATCGGCCAGCTCCTGCCGCAGCACATCATCCCCGAGCAGCACAAACGCATCACTCTCGGCCACCCAGTTGCCCGTGGTGGTATACGGTACGGCCACAAACGATGACAGGCGATAGGGCTGCCCGTCTTTCATCAAATATTGGTTGTGCGCTGTGATTTGCAGCGGGCTGTCCGCATAGTCACCGAGTAGCTCGTAGCCGCTAGATTGAAGGAAATGGTCAAACCGCGAGACGCGACCAGCCTGTGCCGCATCGAACGCTGATTCGCTTTCGGACTGAAATGCTGTGAATGTGGATTCTCGATCATCCTGTGTACTTTGAAACTCTCTTTTCCGCTGCACCTGATCCGAATCGAAATCAGCCACCATGCCGGGAATACTTTTGCGGTCTACGCCAAACCGATCCTTATAGGTTGACGCAGGTCCATTGGCAAAGCTGTCAAAGCTCTTCGCATTGTCGGACAGATCGCGCGGATCAGTACTGCCAATCGGGTTGAGGGTGTTGTAGCTCATGCTTATCTCGCTCACGGAGTAAGCCGCCGGCGCCGCAAATGAAGCGGTGCCGAGTGCGCTGATTTTTATCAATTGCCGGCGACTAACCATCGTGACCAAGCCTTCTATGATGGATTCAAATGGGTGGGTGCTGATCGTCGTAGGTGTACACGCACGCGTCGTAGGGCATATCCCTCATCGCCATATTATCGTTCGATGGGTTGGAACTGGTTACCAGCATCGGGTAGGCCCACTTGCTCGCAGGGCCGAACAGGGCATGCGGCGGCTCCAACATCCAATTTGTATCTGGCGTGAGTCCAGTTCAATAGCCCTGACGTGGTTGTCGTCTACCAGGGCGGCTTCGTAGGGATCGGATAACGTGCCGTCCAATCGGCGAATGCCGATCTTGTGCACGCCACCCTCCATGTAGGTCGGGGCATGGCATCAGGATCTTGCTCAACCTGCTCCTCTACCAGCGTCTGGATCAGCAGGCTTTCCAAAGAGCTGTACTGCTCGGTCATAACTCAACCTCATCATTCTCTGGTGATCTACTCGCGCCGGGCGGCACATCCACTAAAGGCCATTAACCCCCCATTTGGCTTCACAGCGACGACACCCCATGCGGGGAACGAGTCAACAATGATTGCGCCAGGCACAATGCGCAGTGACATCGAATGATGCGACCACCAGGCCAATCTGAGTGTCGGCATAGATTGCGTAATCAACCTCTACGCAATCCAGCAGTGCCCGTCGGCGTCCTCGACCATCAGCCGGCGCGTGGGTGTACTCACCTCTTGGCTCGCTCATACGATCCATCCGATACTGATGAAAGGAGCCGCATAATGGCGCCACGGCCGCGCAACACTGCGAACAAAAACCTTTCGCAGAATTTGTACTTCGACGCACAGCGCTCAACCTATCGCTACTGTCGGCCCACCGACGGGGCATGTGGTTCCAGTTCGGCGCAGATCGAATCAAAGCGATCGACGCCGCCAAACAGTTCAACCTGGAGTTCATGAGTGGAAAAGGAAACTAAGAAAAGGGGACGCCGATTTACCATTCTCCAAGCGTTTCCGACACCGAAAGCGAGCCCAGTAGATATCACGCTCAGCGACCCAGAAATTACCTCAATCGACCCTCGACAACAGCCACCGAATAACTCGCGAGATCCATCGCCAGCTCTTCCTCCACCAGTGCCTCCAGCAAGGCTGGCTTGTGCCTCGACGCGCAGGTCGCGATTAAGCTTTCCGCAGCGTGCATCTGATCAAGCAGCACATGGGTCACTTGATAAGCGCTGCTGATTCTCAAGCGCCCTAGCCAGACAGGGAGTTTCTTTGCAGCTTTACGTTGTTTGATACCCACGACGCCCGTCATCTTAAAGGCGTCCAAAAAACGTATACTCCTTCGCTTCGTGAAGTCATCTTTCCGCTAAAGACATACATCCGCCATCATGACACTACACTTTATTCGATATACGTATTCGACGTATTCTAACGCCGGCACTTTCTGATCAACACAACTCATTGATAACACTCAGACGAACACCGACATGTGTTTCCGACCTTTTATAACAATCATTAATACCTAAAAGCAGACATCGGAGATTAGCCCCACTCTGCCCACACCACGCCGGCGCATCCGCTTTGTTAAGTTAGCGAAACGCTGACTTTCTGAGTTATTTCATAACTGGTACGGCGCATGAGAGATGTAGACGATATTACGAATTTTTTACACACTTTGGCGACTCCGCAATGGGCGACAGTCAGTTATTGAGTGACTGGGCTTACCCCTACAAAACCCGACACCAACTCCCTGTTAAATTGATGCTTGCTGCCCAGGCCACGGGCCAACAGCAACAGGCTGGATAAGCCCTGCTGGCTGGCATGAGCGATTCAACCAGGAGTAACTCGGGGGAAAACAATTCGCAGGATTGCATAAAAAGCAGCAGGAACCTGAAAGAACGGGAGATGGCACGGGGCATAGCCTGAGGTCGCATCAATGCACCCGCAGCGCACCGTCAGGCAACATTGCCTGGGCGTCTGCGGGATGCGCCAATCCATCGTCTGAAGGAAAAGCCTCCCCCCATGAATGCTCTCGAACTGTTTGCCCGTCTCAGCGGCTGTCATTGGATCAATGGTGAATTGCAGGCTGGCACGAGCCCCTCAAGTTACGACGTGCTCGACCCGGCGACCGAGCAGCGTATTGGTCAACTCTGTGATGCCTCTCGGGAAGAGGTGAACCACGCGATCGATATCGCCAATCAAGCGCAGCAACGCTGGAACCGCAGTAATGCCCTGCACCGTGCCGAAGCGATGCACGAAGTCGCCGCCGAAATCCGCCGGCAGCGCCCGCTGCTCGCAGAGATGCTCACCCGTGAGATTGGCAAGACCTACAAAGAGTCCTTCGACGAAGCCTCCTGGTCGGCTACGGCAGTGGATTACTACGCGGAACTGGGCCGGCATGAGATCGGACGGGTAGCGGGTCCGGTGGTGGACGGGCAGTTCAACTTCTCGCTGAAGGAGCCGCTGGGCGTGGTGGTACTGATCCTGCCCTTCAACTATCCGCTCTGCCTACTTTGCTGGCAGGCCGCAGCGGCGCTGGTGGCCGGCAACGCGGTCATCATCAAGCCGTCAGAGTTGACCTCGCTGACCACCTTGCAGTTTGTCCAGGCCTTCGCCGGCTTGGGTCAGGGGCTGGTTCAGGTATTGACCGGCGGCGCCGAGGTCGGCCAGCAACTGGTTCGGCATGCGGGTACGCACATGGTGGCGTTTACCGGCGGGATCGAGACGGGGCGCAGCATCGCCCGGGAATGCGCTGGGATGTACAAGCGCACCTTGATCGAAACCTCGGGCAACGACCCGTTCATTGTCATGCCGTCAGCCCCGATCGATATCGCCGCCCGTGGCGCGGCCTTCGGTGCCTACCTCAACTGCGGCCAGGTGTGTGCTTCCTCGGAGCGTTTCTATGTGCACGAGGCGGTCTACGACGCGTTCGTCGAGCGTTTGATCCACCACGCCCGGCATATCCGGGTCGGCAATGGTCTGGACAAGGTCGATATGGGACCGCTGGCCTCACAAGGGCAGCGCGAACGTTACGAGCGGATTCTTCATCGAGCCATCGAACAGGGTGCACGAGTCGGTGCGGGAGGTGGTCGCCCGCGAGGACTTGAGAAGGGCTGGTTCGCTGACGCCACGGTGCTGACCGACATTGCTTCGACGCTGGATATCATGCACGACGAGAGCTTCGGGCCAGTGGCCCCCATCTGCAAGGTGGCGAGCCTTGATGAGGCCCTGGCACTGTCGAACGATTCGCGCTATGGGTTGGGGTCGACGATCTACACCACCAGGCTGGAAGAGAGCATGCGCGCCACCCATGAACTGCAGGCGGGCATGGTCTGGGTGAATGCGCCCCTGCTGGATAACGATGCCGGACCATTTGGTGGCCGTAAACAGTCGGGTATGGGGCGTCAACTGGGGGCCGAGGGACTGGATAACTTCCGTCACAGCAAGTTCGTGATGATGGATCCTGCCGCCTCGGCGCAGGACTTCTGGTGGTTCCCGTTCCGCGATGAAGATGCATTTCCAGGGCAGCGCTGAACACCATTTCGGCTTCCTCTTGTAGGAGGTCCACCACCCCGCTGCTCTCCTCTGGGCGGCGGGTAATTCTCGAATGTATCTCTGGTGAGGGCCAAAAAAATGCAACAACAAACTGGCGAACTGGAAAGACGTCTGCAACTGCTGGAGAACCCGGCGGAGCAAGGCGAAGACTTCGATGCGACGAGTTGGTTCTGGCTGCTCTTGCTCGGAGTATTTCTGCCGGCAATCGCACTGATCGTGGGGTGGTATGTATGAACGAGCACTTATCGACGCTGGACGGCTCGACCGCGGATTCGAGCAGCGATATCGAAGCAGACAAGAGCGCCTTGCCGCTGCTGCGTCACGAACGCACCTGGGGTAGCTGGAAACTTGGCATTTCACTGGCCACCGCCGCTGCCGCGACATGGTGCTATCTGATTGGCGGCTATGTCGGGGCTTACCTTCCCTTCGCCCAAGGTGCCATTTCCCTCACGGCGGGATGCATGATCGGCATGCTGCTGGTTGCCCTGGCAGTGGTGCCGGTGTGCATGCGCTTCGGCGTCGACTCCATTGCCTCGGCCAAGCCGCAGTTCGGCAATCGAGGTTGGGTGCTGGTCAGTGCCATGCAGTTCATCTCGATTGTCGGCTGGAACTCCCAGCTGTTGATTTTCTTCGCCAAGTCGACCACGCAATTGCTCTTGGCGCTTGGCTGGATTGAGGACGGTAAAAGCGTCTTGCTGGTGCCGTTGACGATTCTGCTGGCGTGCTCGTTGGTATTTTGCTTTCTCTTGAAGGGTTCGCGCGGAGTCGATCGGGTCGCGAGGATTCTCGTCGTCCATGTGTTAGTCGGGTTCTGGGTGCTCTACATCATCGTCAGCGAGCGCTGGGACGAGCTCTCCAGCGCAGTGCCGGCGGCCGCATCACCGGACCGGCTGTGGAATTACACCACGGGCGTTGAGATCGGCATCGCCTCGTTGCTGTCCTGGTGGCCCTACATTGGGGCGATGGTGCGGATGGCGCCGAAGGGGCGAACAGCTGCACTGCCGATCATGCTGGGCATGTCGGCCCCGGTACCGGCGCTGAGCCTGATCGGTATCGCCGGAGTTCTGGTGCTGCAGGTTTCCGATCCAGCCGAGTGGTTACGCACCATTGGTGGGCCTGCCTACGGGATCGTCGCCTTGTTGTTCGTGGCAGCCGCCAACCTGGGGACGGCCGTGGCCGGGGTGTATGCATCGGCGATTGGGTTGCGGCATTTCAAAGCGCTGGAAACCGTGTCCTGGCCAGCGATTCTGTTGATCACCCTCCTGCCAGTGGCCTTGGTCGGCCTGCTTATTCCGGAGCTGTTCTTCGCCCATTTCGGCACCTTCCTCGCCTTCATTGGCGTAGGTTTTGCGCCGCTCTGCGGGATTCAGATCGCCGATTACTACCTCATGCGGCAACGTCGCGTCAGCGTGCGAGTGCTGTTCGACAATCGGCCGGACAGCCCCTATCGCTTCTGGGGTGGATTCAACCCCGCGGCACTGCTGGCGATGATTGCCGGCTGCACCACCTATGTTGGATTGCTCGATCCGTTGACGTATGAAAGTCATGGTCCCTATGCATTCACCACAGCCTCATTGCCCTCGGTACTGATCGCTGGACTGGTGTACTGCGTCGTCACCCACCTATGGGTCCGGCCAGCGGGCAAAGGTGGTTATCGGTAGATACCTGCCCGGAGCATGCAGCCCATGCTCCGGGATTTATCTGCGCAGGTTCAGTCATCTGCCCGCTCACGAAAGCGCCGAGGGGTTTCCTGGCTCGTTCTGTGGAAGCAGGCCGTGAAATGGCTCTGGCTGGAAAAGCCGGTCGCCAGCGCCACATCGCAGATCGATGCGTCGGTTTCCTTCAGCAGGAGTTTGGCTCGCTCGATACGTCGTTGCAGCAGGTAGTGGTAAGGCGAAATGCCCATGGCCTTACGGAAGGTATGGGCGAAATGGAAATGGCTGGTTTTGGTCGCCAAGGCGATGTCTTCTACTGAAATATTCTGCGCCAGATTGCGTTCGACGAAGTCCAGCGCGGCTTTCAGCTTGTGCGGTGAAAGCGCCAGACGCTCGTCCGGTTCATCGGGTTGGCGGTTGCAATGCCCACGTAGCAACTCCAGGCAGAAGGTCTGGGTCAGTGCTTGAACATAGGCACGCGAACCCGGTTTTTCGCCGCGCAACTCATCGAGAAGACCCAAGCCGATGTTGTAGATCGCCTTGTTCTCCAGGCCTATCCCATCCACCAGTTCAAAGGCTCCCATGTCGATCTCGCGTGCAGTGCGCTGCAGCACCGAGGGGTCAAGACAGACATGTAGGGAGTCGATGGCCGACGTCCACTCCCACGCATTTTCCTGGTTGGCAGACATGATGGAAATTTGTCCCGGGCGGCTGTACCCGCGCAGCCATTGGCCATTCAACCGCACACCAAGATCGCCAGGGGTGTCGAGGTGGATCACGATGAAGTGAGCCGCGAGGGGCGGTGGCTGAACATGCCCGCTGGGCGGATGCTGGTGACGACGTGCGGTGATCGACGCCCAACCGCTCTCGTCGCTGGAGAGTTGCGCGGGGGTGGGCATGAAGGCTGCCCAGGCTTGCGGTGAAAGCGCATCGGGATGCGGATTTTTGCGGAACATGGCCTCGCCTCTTATTATTTTTTTCTGGCTCAGAGACGGTACGCCAGATGCCTGCCAGCTTATTCGGAAGGCAACCGACGCAACGATCTTCTAGTAGAAAACAAGGATAGAGGTAAAGTGCAAAAGCGCGACGCCTGTTGCCGGAACGCAAGGCTTGGCGCTCGGTCAAGATGAAATCGATTACCCCAGAATCAGATAGGTCTTGCGTACTGTTTCGGTGACCTCCCAAATACCATGGGTATCAGGTGCAAAGTAGATCGCATCACCTGCCTGGAACGCTATGGGATCACCATCGTCCGGGGTGAATACCCCCTTGCCTTCGATAAAATAACTGTACTCAGCCTGCATGATCTGACGCCTCAAACGGCCTGGCGTGCACTCCCAGATTCCGGTTGATACATTCTGCGATGCAACCTCCTGGTCTAGCGCGGTACGCGTCATCGGAATCGTCTCTCCGACAGGTTTGCCGGCGGGGACCGGGACGGAAAATTGAGCGTCATTCTGGAGGCGGATCAAAATAGGGGTCATATAGAATTCCTCAGGATTTGTCTTCAAGACCAGCAGGAGCAAACTTGGCCATCATCACATCCAGCCTGTTGGCTTTGTTGCCGCTAATTTCAGCCCGCTCCTTGCGGATAACTGACTTGCGAACCATGGAGCCGCCAATGAAACGCACCGGCTCGGGCGGGAATGTCTTACAGCGCCTTGCAACCAGAGCACATCCACTCCATTCATCCTTTCTGCCAAGCGCCAGGCTGGCGAGGATGCGGCCACCAATGCGGCTAGGCCCTACCCCGTTTCCACTCCAGCCAATCCCATAATGAATGTTGTCGCTACCGTTCAGGTTGTTGAACACAGGAAGGCTGTCGTAGGTACGGTCAATGGGACCTGACCAGGAGTGTGTAACGGCTACATCGTTCAGCATCGGGTAAGTGCGACGCAGGTCCGCTTCGGTAAGACCGATACCGTCCAGGTCTTCGCTGAATACCTTGCCCATTTTTGAGCCATAGGAAAGAGACCCGGTACCTTTACCAAAGGCAATCCGTCCATCCGGGGTGGTCCGATAGTAGTCAACCATTAGCTGTGAATCGGTTATCGCTTCAGCCCCGCTCCACCCCATATTGACCAGGCGTTTGGCGATCGGTTGTGTGACCACAATGGAACTCCCGACCGGGACAAACAGCTTCGCTAACTCAGGTATCGCCGATGACCAGGCATTGGTTGCAAGGACAACATTTCTCGCATCGACCCGGCCATTGGCAGTGTGAATCCGGGCCGGATGCCCAGGGTGAATGTCTGTAACCCCGCTGTTTTCGAATATTTCAACGCCAGCCTCTATCGCCACTTTGCGCATGCCACGCACAAGAGCTGCTGGCTGAACGGTGGCATTACTACGTTCCAGCACGCCGGCCAGATGAACATCCGAGCCGGTACGCCGCGCGACCTCTCTACGAGATAAGCGCTCGAATGGCTTGGCACCCAATCGCTCACAGGCTTCAAGCGTCGCGCTCCAGGAATCAACGTGCGCAGGACAGGTTGCGGTCCAAAGCCAACCTTTCTGCTTGAACGATGCTTCCAGCTTATGACGTTCGCAAAACTCGCCCAGTTCAGAAATCGCACGCTCTGCACTGTGTGCCAAAAAGGCCGCCTGTTCAGTGGAACAGAATGAAGTCAGAGACTTGATCTTGGGCCACCAAGACATCACGAAACCACCATTACGGCCTGATGCCCCGCCACCACAAACGTCCTGCTCCAAAACAATGACTCGGCAGTCCGGCTCATGCTCTTTGATGGTGAGGGCAGTCCACAACCCGACAAATCCTCCACCCACAATAACGATGTCGGCCGAATGCACGCCATGAAGCGAGGGAGAAGGTTGAAGCGCCGGCTCCACGGACTGCAACCAAAAGCTTCGTTTTAACGGTGGGGTGACAGGAAATTTCATTCGCACGTCTCGTTCTAATTTATTGTTGGGTCCGTCTCGAACGGCAAACCTGTTGCGAGTACGCGCTACCTTGCGCAGGGTGAAATGACTGAATACGAAGCTATCTCGACGAATCTAAAAAAACAACATTATTTTTACTGGCAGTAAATTTTTTAATAATTTATTAAAATTGCCGATTTCTCCTGTTTATCGTCATTTTCTTCCTAGCTCACTCATCGCGGCTGCCCACACACTTTGTGCCAAGGCCAGCCACTGTGGCCGCGCAGCCATCAGAGCAACAAGAAGAGAGGTCGGCGTGAAAATAGAACGATTAGGCATGAGTGCACGCTATAGCCAATGTGTCATCTGCGATGGAAAGATCGAGACGTCTGGAATCGTCGCTCGCGACTTAAGCCAGGGAATTTCCGCGCAGACTCACGATGTCCTGCAGCAACTGGAGGACATTCTTGCAATGGCACAGGTGGACAAATCGCGTCTGACCCGAGTGCAAATCTGGCTCTCTAGCATGGGCAACTTCGGCGCCATGAACGAGGTCTACGACGCCTGGGTTGATAGCGCCAACCCGCCTGTCCGAGCCTGTGTTGGTGCAGAGTTGGCCGATAGCCGCTACCTCCTGGAAATCCAGGCCTCGGCAATCTTCTAAGCCGCAACGCGTGCAGCGCCCTTCCCCACTGCCCCCCAAAAAACAATAGATGCCCCAGGAGGTGTCCATGCTGCATGACGTCGTATTGCTGGACCGTGACGGTTTCGCCGAGAGCGTGGTGATCAACGAACTGCCGTTCCCTCATCGCTGGACCCAATATGGCTACACCCCGCCACAGACCATGGTCCCCCGCTTGGCTAACGCGACCATCGCCATTTCCAGCGGCGTGCCATTGTCGGTGCAACAACTGGAGCAACTGCCGTCACTGCAGATGATCTCGCTGGCGATGACTGGCACCGACGTGGTGGACCTCGACTACTGCCACCAGCGCGGCATCCATGTCAGTAACGTGCCGGGCTACGGCACCCATGCGGTGGCTGAGCACGCACTGGCGATGATCTTCGCTTTGATGCGCAACGTCGGCCGCTATCACCAATTGCTGATGAGTGTTCGCGAGCAGGGCAGAACCCTGAGCAATGCCTATTTCGACTATCCCATCCGAGACCTGCGCGGCAAGGTGCTGGGCATCATCGGCCATGGCGCCATCGCCCAGCGGCTGGCGGAACTGGCCACGCGGCTGGAGATGGAGGTTTACTTCCACGATCGCGATGGCCACTACCTTGGCGAACGCTACCTACCGCTGGAACAGTTGCTCGCAAACAGCGATGTGGTGTCGATTAACTGCCCGCTCACGGCGCAGACCCGGCACTTGATAGGCCGCAAACAGTTCGAGTGGATGAAAAACGATGCCGTGCTGATCAACACCGCACGTGGCGCCGTTATTCACGAACCCGACCTGATATGGGCCTTGCAGAACGGCCAGATTGCCGGTGCGGCGCTCGATGTCGTGGCCAATGAACCGATCAGCCTCGATGAGCCACTGCTGCACCTGGCGGCCAGCCACAACCTGATTCTCAACCCGCATGTCGCCTGGAGCAGCGCTGAGGCCATGCAGGGACTGATGGATGCCGCGCTGGACAACGTCACGGCGTTCGTAGCCGGTCATTAAGCCCGACTACGACGTCATGCCGATCATTCGTTCCCCCCTGAAAGCCCCTAATCCAATAAATACAAAAAGAATAGGTAGGTTATTGCCATGCAAAACGTCGATATATCGAGTACCCGCTCTTTTGATGAGTCCCCCATTCGCCCTTTGCACATCAAGGCCGCCATTGGCGGAGTCGGTGGCCAGTTCTGCGACGGCTACGTGCTTGGCATCATCGGCATTGCCATCAGCCTGGCGACCCTACCGTTGGGATTGGACGCCCTGTGGCTTGGCCTGCTCGGCGGCGCCGCGCTGATTGGCTTGTTCCTCGGGAGCTTATTGACCGGGCCGTTGGCGGACCGCTTTGGCAGGAAGCACATTTACCGTTGGAACATGGCACTGTTCTGCGTCGTTTCTGTGGCCCAGTTCTACGCCCAGGATGCATCGCAACTGCTGGTATTGAGGCTCCTGCTGGGTTTTGCGCTGGGCTCCGATTTTGTGGTCGGCGTGTCCCTGGTTGCAGAGCTGGTGCCACAGCGTTTCAGGGGGCCGTTGCTTGCACTGATGGCCGTTGCCTGGACGCTCGGCTTCACGATCTCCTATGTCATCGGCTACCTGCTGCAAGCACTGGGTGATGATGCATGGCGCTGGATACTGTTCAGCAGCGCAGTACCTTCCCTGCTGATATTCCTCGTTCGACAAGGCACGCCGGAGTCGCCGCTGTGGCTGATGAAAAAGGGCCGCCAACGAGAAGCTCGCGAGGTGATCGAGCGCCTCGGCGGAGGCGAGTTGCCCACGATCGAGCGGGATGTGGCGAAAGCCTCCTGGAGTCAGCTGTTCAGTCGCAAGTATCGTCGCAACACCTTGGTCGGCGCAGTGTTCTATACCTGCCAGGTCATTCCCTACTTTGCCATGAGCACTTTCATCCCGCGCATATTCACGGCGCTGAAGGTGGAAGACAGTTACACCGGCGGCCTGATCTACAACATCTTCCTGCTCGCGGGTTCAGTCGTCGGGCTGATGCTGATCAACCTGCTGACGCGCAGGGCATTCCTGATCGGCACCTTCAGCATCAACGCTGTTGCACTGTTCATACTGGCGACCTGGAGCGGCATGCCTGCGGTTTATGTGGTGGGCGTATTCGCCGTATTCGCGTTCGTCATGGCGGCTTCAGGTGTACTGGAGTTCGCCTATACCTCAGAGTTGTTCCCCACTGAGTTACGCGCATCCGGGGTAGGCCTATCAGTCGCAGCCAGCCGTATCGGCGCCGCCTCCTGCACCTTCCTCCTGCCAGTGGTAATGGAGCGCTTCGGCGCCTCAGCGGCCATCGGTGCGTGCGTGGCGGCGTTAGTCATCGGTGCGCTGGTCTGCCAACGATGGGCTCCGGAAACGAATCCGCGCTATCTGCGCTGAATCCTGCTATCGCGGCTCACAATCGCAGTGCCACGCTGCGATTGCGAGCCATTGGCTTACTGGCTAGACCAACCGCTCGGCCTGGTGGCGCAATTTGCGGAATAGATGAGGTGTTTCGCCGTAACACTTGCGGAACTGCTGGATGAAGTGAGAAGCGTCTGAAAATCCGGTGGCGTAGGCGATCTGCGTAACATGCAGGCTTGTGTCGCTGAGCAACTTGCGCGCCTGCTGCAAACGCAATTTTCGCCAATACTGCGCAGGAGGCTGATTGGCATTGAGCATGAACGCGCGATGCAACTGGCGCTCGCTGCTACCCAGGCTGGCAGCGAGGTCCTTGAGTGTGCAGTGACTGTCGAGATGGACCTTCATATAGTCGACGGCGCGCTGCACCAACAGATCCTGATAGACATGAGGCACGCCAATTTCGTCGCTGCGCTCGATCTCCTCATCGTCAACCAACAGGTACTCCAGCCCTTTTTGGGCTCGGCGTTTGCCGCAGTGACGGCTGATAATCTCCGCTGCCAGTTCAAAGGCGGTTCCGCCTGGGCAAGTAAACAAACCATTGTCTTCGACATAACTCTTATCGACGACAATCTGGGTGTCAGGGAACATCGCTGCAAACTCATTGCGCACCGTGAAGTGCACCGCACAGCGCCGCCCCTTGAGCAGACCGGCAATGCCAAGGGTGAAGTAGGAAGCACAGAGCGCGATAATCGGAACCTTTCGCGCATGCATGTGGAGGATGTAGGTAAGCAGTTCCGGCGCTGGACTGAGCACCCCCGAAAGCAGGCCGCCCGCCAGTACCACGTAGTCGTAGTTGGCCTCGGGGTCGAGGCTTCTGGTCGGTGCTATCGGCAGCCCGCAGCTAGCCGTCACGGGTTCGCCACTCACGCTTAACCAGTCCCACTGACAGAAAATCTGTCGACTGTCGAAGGAGCGGTCTGCGGCGAAGCGCAGTGAGTCGACGAAGCCGGCAACCGGTGTCAGGGTGAATTGTTCGAAGAGCACGAACGCAACCCGCAGATCAGGTTTGGGGGTCGTCTGCGCAAGGGCGTCATCTGGGGTTTCGAAACTGCTCTGAGTCTTCACGCTATTTATTCCAGAAGCACCCGGAGCATGCCAGCAGGCTGCTGATTAATGGTCTATTCGGACAACCTGTGATGGCGGTAGCGAGTGGGATGCATCACTTACCCGGTTCCGACAAGGGCCGCTGCCCTGCCCGTGTCAACGGGATCGTACCCTGCGCGCGCGAAGAGCTGCAACTGCTGCTCGAGCTGGTTCTCCCCACCTGAGAATCCATGAATCGAAGCTGTTCTTCCTTGTCTCTTGCTATCCCTTGACGCACACCACCTGGCGCAGCGTATGGAGCACCTCCACCAGTTCGCGCTGGGCGTGCATGACCTGATCGATGTCCTTGTAGGCCATCGGGATTTCGTCGATGACCGCTACGTCCTTGCGGCACTCGACATGGGCGGTTGCGCGGATCTGGTCTTCGACGGTGAAGCGTTTTTTCGCCTGGGTACGGCTCATGGTACGGCCGGCGCCATGACTGCAGGAGCAGAACGATTCCTCGTTCCCCAGCCCACGGACGATGAAGCTCTTGGCGCCCATGGAGCCGGGGATGATGCCCAACTCGCCCTTCTTCGCTGACAGCGCACCCTTGCGGGTCACCAGGATTTCCTCACCGAAATGTCGCTCTTTCTGCACATAGTTGTGATGACAGTTCACCACCTGCAGTGCGGCCTCGAACGGTTTTCCGATCACCTGACGCACCGCAAGAATCACCGACTGCATCATCAGTGCACGGTTCTGCCGGGCAAAGTCCTGGGCCCAGCCGACGGCTTCGACGTAGTCCGCAAAATGTCGACTACCTTCTACAAAGTAGGCCAGGTCACGGTCCGGCAAGTTGGCGATATGCTGACGCATGTCGGTTTTGGCCAGTTCGATGAATTGATTGCCGATGGCGTTCCCCACGCCGCGCGAGCCGCTGTGCAGCATGAACCAGACCCGATTCGCTTCGTCCAGGCAAACCTCGATGAAGTGATTGCCAGTTCCCAGCGTTCCCAGGTGCTTGCGGTTGTTGGTGTTCGCAAGCTTCGGGTATTTGTCGGTGATGGCCTTGAACCGGGTATCCAGTGCCGACCACGCTTTATCGACCTGGCGCGGCACGTTATCCCAGGCGCCCTTGTCCTGCGCGGCACGCCCGGAGGTGCGGCCATGGGGCACGGCCTTCTCGATCGCACAGCGCAGGCCGTGCAGGTTGTTCGGCAGGTCGGTGACTGTCAGCGAGGTGCAGGCAGCGATCATCCCGCAGCCGATGTCCACTCCGACCGCTGCCGGAATGATCGCGCCCACGGTGGGAATCACGCTGCCAATGGTCGATCCCTTACCCAGGTGAACGTCTGGCATAACAGCCAGATGCTTGAAGATGAACGGCATCTTTGCGGTGTTCATCAACTGCTGTCTGGCGTCTGCTTCAACCGGAACGCCTTGGGTCCAGAGCTTGATCGGCTTGCCGTGGGCGACTTCCAGTAATTGATAGCTGTGTTGTTGCATGACTCGGTTCTTTCCTGATGGCCGTCCGCGCGGGATGCTTCGGATGGCGGCAACGGCGGGTGAAACATGCACCGTGTTCTACAAGTTTAGCGAGCCGATGACAGCGCCGGGGTAAGCCCAAATGAAGGTAAGTTAAGTCGTTATGCGAACCGTAGCAGCTGCCGAAGGCTGCGTTCGAGCCGGGGTCGCGTCCGACCGTAGCGCTCGCAAAATGGCAAACGTCGTCCTTTCAGGAAGATCGCATATCGCCTATTTGCGACCGCTTCGCGGCCGGACGCAGCCTTCGGCAGCTGCTACGTGGGGAATGCGTTGAACCTGAAACTCCTTAACTTATCGGCATTGGGGCAAGCCCATCGTTGAATTGATGGGGCCGAATGAGTGTCCGGTTTCATTAGAACACTACATTTCGCAAGCCAGCATCCGTTGCATGAACTCCCAGGAAGGCAACGGCGTGGATGCCGAAGTACTGGTGTTCGATTTGCAGCTTCATGAGCTGCCGCAAATGCCCTGACCGTGATTGGCCCAGGGGCCTCATGAAGCTCCTGGTTTATCGATAACCCCGTGCCTGCAAGTCAAACAACTGCGCATAACGCCCGCCAGCCGCTACCAGGCTGTCGTGATCGCCCCGCTCCAGGATCGCGCCCTGGTCCAGCACGATGATGTGATCCGCATTGCGCACGCTGGAGAACCGGTGAGAAATCAGCAAGGTCATGCGGCCTTGGGTGTGCTGGCTGAAATGCTCAAATACCGCGGCTTCCGCCGCTGGGTCAAGCGCCGAGGTCGGCTCATCCAGAATCAGGATATCGGCGTTGCGGCGCATGTAGGCACGGGACAAGGCGATCTTCTGCCATTGCCCGCCAGACAGTTCCTGCCCACCGGCAAACCATCGTCCCAATTGAGTGGCATACCCCCGATCCAGATGTTCGATGAAGGGTGCGGCCATGCCCTCGGCGGCAGCTTCATGCCAGCGCTTTTCATCGTCAAAGGCCAAAGTGTCGCCCACACCGATGTTCTCGCCCACGGAGAACTGATAGCGAATGTAATCCTGGAAGATGACGCCGATGCGCCGACGCAGCGCATCCTCTTCCCACCCCTGCAAATCGCTGCCGTCCAGCAGAATGCGACCCTGATCGGGGCGATACAAACGGGTCAGCAACTTGATGAGTGTGGTCTTGCCCGAACCGTTCTCACCCACCAGTGCCACACTGCGACCCGGTACAAGGTGCAGGTTGATGCCCTCCAGAGCGGCTCGACTCGCCCCCGGATAGCGGAAACCTACATTCTCGAAACGCACCCCATCACCGGGCACGCTACCCACGGTCAGGCTACCGGTATCCACCACCACCGGTTCGGCCAGGTACTCATAAAGGCTCGACAGGTAAAGCCCGTCTTCATACAGACCGCTGATGGCGCTCAGGCTGCTGCTTACAGCAATCTGCCCCTGCTTGAACAGCACCAGGTACATGGTCATCTGCCCTAGGCTGATGTTGCCATGGACGGTATCGACCACCACCCAGGCATAGGCCAGATAAAACGCTCCCGTACCCAGCAGCCCGAGCACAAATCCCCAGCCATCCCGGCGCAGGGTCAGGCGCCGGTCTTCGGCGTAGAGACGAGCGAACGTGTCTCTGTAGCGCTTCAACAGCAGCGGCGCAAAACCGAACAACTTGACCTCTTTGATGTAGCCCTCGTGGGAGAGCAGTGTCTCGATGTAATTCTGCTGGCGACTCTCCGGCGCGCGACGGGTGAAGAGACGAAAAGCATCGCCGGAGAAATGTGCCTCGGCGAAAAACACCGGTAACGCACCGACCACCAGCAGCACGAGCGCCCAGGGCGAAAAATGCACCAGCAACAAGCCAAAGCTGATCAGCACTATCAGGTTCTGGATCAGCCCCAGCGACTTGATCACCAGCGCCAATGGTCGGGTCGAGGCTTCGCGCCGCACCCGGACCAACTTGTCGTAAAACTCAGAGTTCTCAAACTGCACCAAGGACAAGGTCTGAGCCTTCTCCAGAATCATGGTGTTGACCTTCTGCCCCAACTGCACCCGCAACAACGACTGCTGGACCGAGAGCGCGCGCTGGGTCCCGGACAGTAACGCGAGCACACCGGCTTCAAACAGCACATACCGCACAGCGGGCCACAACGGTGCGCTGCCCTGCTGGGCGTGCAACTGCATGGCGGTCACCACCGCGTCGACGATGCGCTGCCCCAACCACGCCGCCAACGCCGGAAGCACACCGGCAATCAGCGTTGCCAGCACCAGCCCCAGAAACAGCCCGCGTGACGTTCCCCAGACCAGCAACAAGGCACGCCTCGCCTGGTCGAGCAACGAGGCGAAACGGTTAAGAACAGGCATAGGACGATGAACTCGGCGGAGGATGGGAGATGGGTGTGTCGGGTTCGTTAATCATGACAATGCGCCATGGTACTTCAGCTCGACAGCGGGCTGTGCAGGCTGCATGTGCTGGATCAGCCTCAATGAGCACACTAGCGCGTGAGTGCTTAAGTGGGGCGATAAGTCCCACCTATTCCATAGAAAAAAAATCTAAAAAAATACAACCACCCGCCGCGTTTTAGCGCTTAGCTACTTGGGGTCAACGCCCATCGGAATTCGAGGACAAACCGAACCTCCAGCCGACATCCACCATTGCCGGGAGCAGAACATGAAAATCAATCCCTACCTGATCTTCAATGGCGATTGCCAAGCCGCCTTCACCTTCTACGCCCAATGCCTGCCAGGCAAGATCGAACTCATGATGACCTTTGGCGAAAGCCCGGCTCGCGAGCATGTTCCAGCAAACAGTCACAACCTGATCATGCATACCCGCCTGCTGGTCGGCGATCAGGCAATCATGGGCTCGGACACCACACCCGACCGCCCCACTAACGGCATGAGCGGTTGTTCGGTCTCGCTGAATGTCGACAGCGTTGCCGAGGCAGAACGCGTCTTCGCAGCGCTAGCGGACAAAGGCAGCATTCAAATGCCGCTGGAAGCCACCTTCTGGGCGGCGCGTTTCGGAATGCTGGTTGATCGCTTCGGGGTGTCGTGGATGATCAATTGTGAAAAGGATCAGTGAACCTGGTTTCAGCCATTCGATAAGGGGTAAAGGTGGGGCAGCTTATTCCATTTAACAAAGACCCGAAGACCTATACGCGACTGCACACCCCATCCTGGCAGTCTGTCCGGGGTACCGTTGTGCAGGTGGCTTTGTACGGTGACATCAAGCGAAATGTAACCGGCCATGACAGAGCGAAGACTGCTCATGGCCAACACTGTGAATGAGCGGTATTAAAAACCACACCAGCCCTGTGTCGGCACCCAGGCCTAGCCGTCCCAGACCTCAGCATTTTTTGCCATGATGCAGGCGAATGGGGTGAACGATGGAGATCGACTGACTGATGGTTTCGCTGCGCATGCTGGATCAACCCAAGGCGTGGAGGCGGTTATCCAAGCCGGGGGCAGGTCCGTACCGCACACTTAATAAAGTGTGCGGGTCATTATAAAAAATCGGGATGTGCAATGTTCGCTGGAACACACACGTTCCCACATAGAGCTACGGGAGTCCTAGGCAGGCGTGATGTACGTGACCACCCACCGCAAAAACGCCTTCACCTTGGGCACTTCCCCCGCATGCTCGGCATGGGCGATGAAGTGTGCGCCGGCGCTGGGCATGGCGTAATCCCAGGGAATGACCAGGCTGCCCCGGGTCAGTTCGTCGCTCACCATGTACCGGGGCACCAGCGCCACGCCGTACCCCGACTGGGCGGCGCGAATGCACATGTAAAACGTGTCGAAACGTGGGCCGTGGTAGCTGTTTTGCGAATGCAGACCCTGTTCCAGAAGCCATGCATGCCAGGCCTCAGGGCGGGAGGTGCATTGCAGCAAGATGTGTTCGGAGGGGGCGACTTCGGTGCTGGCGACGAACCCCGGGGCGCAGACCGGCACCACATCTTCACTGAACAATTCAATGCAGGTCGCACCCGGCCAGGAGCCCTGGCCGTAGAAAAACGCGATATCAGCCTTGGCCTGCAACACGTCGAAAGGCTCCAGATCGGTGCGCACGTCCAAGTGAATGTGCGGGTGCAGCGCTGCGAAGTCCTTGAGCTTGGGCACCAGCCAGCGGTCGCCGAAGGTCGGCTGGGTGGCGATGCGCAGGACTTCGGTTTCGCCGCCGTAGCTGAGGATGTAGCGGCTGGAGATGTCCACCTGGTTGAGGATTTTGTGCACTTCGGCCAGGTACAAGGCGCCGGCCGGTGACAGGTGCAGGCGCTGGCGCACTCGCTCGAAGAGGTTGTGGCAGAGCATTTCCTCCAGCTGCGCCACCTGCTTGCTGACGGCGCTTTGGGTCAGGTGCAACTCTTGGGCGGCGCGGGTGAAACTGAGGTGGCGAGCGGCCGCTTCGAAGCACTGCAGGGCGGTCATCGACGGCGTTAAACGTTTTGTAAACACGAGGCCACCTAAAGGGGAGCGGATGCGGTGCCAGGGGCAGTTCATTCCAAATCGGAAGGAGCGCTTGCCGAAAGGTCGTTTGTTGGACGGCTAAAAAACCACTAAAACTGACCGGCATCAAGGATTTCGTCCACTATCGGGCGCGTGCGAGCGCGCGACATGTGCGTCGAATAACAAGAAACACTAGGGAGTCGTTGGCATGAAGAACATGAAATCCACCCTGGCCCTGCTGGCCGCCACCGCCCTGTTGGGTGTGACCGTTACCGCTCAAGCGGGGGCGACGCTGGATGCCATTACCAAAAAGGGCTTTATCCAGTGCGGTGTCAGCGATGGCCTACCGGGGTTCGGCGTGCCGAATGCTCAGGGCAAAATGACCGGGATCGACGTCGATGTTTGCCACGCGGTGGCCGCCGCGCTGTTTGGCGATGCGTCGAAAGTGAAGTTCAGCCAGTTGACCGCCAAAGAGCGCTTCACCGCGTTGCAGTCGGGGGAGATCGACCTGATTTCCCGCAACACCACCTGGACCAGTTCCCGGGACGCCGGCATGGGCCTGGTGTTTACCGGTGTGACCTATTACGACGGGATTGGCTTTCTGGTGAACAGCAAACTGGGGGTGAGCAGCGCCAAGGAACTGGACGGTGCGACCATCTGCATCCAGGCTGGCACCACCACCGAACTCAACGTATCGGATTACTTTCGCGCCAATAACCTCAAATACACCCCCATCACCTTCGACACCGCCGATGAAAGCGCCAAGGGCCTGGAGGCCGGTCGTTGCGATGTGCTGACCACCGACCAGTCGGGCCTTTACGCCCAGCGGATCAAAATGGCCCACCCTGACGAGTTCGTGGTGCTGCCGGAAATCATCTCCAAGGAGCCGCTCGGACCGCTGGTGCGCAAGGGCGACGAGGAGTGGTTCAGCATCGTCAAGTGGACCCTGTTTGCCATGCTCAACGCCGAGGAAATGGGCATCACCTCGCAGAACGTCGAAGAGCAGGCCAAGAGCACCAAGAACCCGGATGTCGCACGGTTGCTGGGTGCCGATGGCGAATACGGCAAGGACTTGAAGCTGCGCAAGGACTGGGTGGTGCAGATAGTCAAACAGGTCGGCAACTACAGCGAAGTGTTTGAGCGCAACATCGGCCAGGGCAGCGTGCTGAAGATCAAGCGCGGCCTCAACGCCTTGTGGAATAACGGCGGGATTCAGTACGCACCGCCGGTGCGCTGAACTGTTGAAATACGATCTGTAAACACAGCCGATCCAGTAATGAAATGGTTACCCCGCCCCACCCTGTGAACGCCCACTAAGCTTTCACAGGGTGCCTATCCGGCTACGAGCTGCCGACTGATATCCTCATGCAATATCCATCAGGTTGCGGGAGTGTCTGGCATGGAGCAGACGCTTTGCTCATCCAAGCCGCAGTGTCTTGGGCCTACAACGGATTTACTGCTCGGCGTATTGAAATGCGCGAAGTAATAGTCCCATCGGCATGGGCGAACGTCGCACGATTTGCTTCATAACCGCCCATGTTTTTTTGGCTTATAGGCCGTCAGAAATCCACCGTACCCGAGAGCAGCAATGTGCGTGGCGCGCCCAGGCCACCGGAGAGTCCGCTGCCATCACCGCCACTCCAGGAGCCTAACCAGTACGCCTTGTTGGCGACGTTCTCGACGGTAGCGCGCAAGGTCACTGGCTTGGTCGCCACCTTGAAGGCATAACGGGTACCGAGGTCGAATGTGGTGTAGGGCGACAGCGACACACGATGATCGTTGGTCGCGTATTGCTTACCCGTATGATTGACGTTACCGGTCAGGGTCAGCCCGGGAACATCGATGAGGTCGTATTCGGTGCCCAGCTTGGCGATCACCTTGGGCACGCCCGTGACTTGTTTACCTTCGGTGCCGCCGCTGACTGCCTTGGTCAGCTCAGCCTGAGTATAGGAAGCCCCGCCCATGAGGCGCAGTTGCGGTTGCAGTTCACCGAAGAACGACCATTCCACGCCACGGTTACGCTGTTCGCCGTATACGCCGAAGATATTCGTCGCAGGATCGGTAAAAGCGCTGGGCTTCTCGATCTGGAACAGGCTAACGGTTGTGGCGAAACTGCCCAGGTCCATTTTGGTACCGACTTCGTATTGCTTGGTCTGGAACGGTTGCATCATTTCGCCGGCGTTCAACGCGGTGGTAGGTGCCGCAGCTCCTTGACTCAAACCTTCGATGTAGTTGGCGTAGACCGCGACTTCGTCAGTCACCTTGACTATCAACGCGGTAGCGGGTGAAACCCGGCTTTCGTCATATTTCGATGTCTTGGCGCCCGTAGCCCCGTAGTTAGTGCTTTGCACGTTTTGGCGGCGAGCCCCCACCGTCCACTGCACACGCCCCTCGGCAAAGGACAGGGTATCGGCAATGGCGTAACTGCCTAACTCGGCCTTGGTTTGCGACGTGGTAACGCCAAAGCCGTTAAAGGTCGGAGGGGGTCCGAACTGCAGATTGTTATAGTTGGTGGTACCGGGAATCGCGGACCTGCCATCCTTGAAGCTGTTGTCCGAAGTGAAGCGGGTCGCGGCTACCGTCCAGGCATGATCCACCGGCCCCGTCTGGAAGTAGCCCTTCAGGCCGACCTCACCCGATTTTTGCGTGCCATCCCTGATTGAGCGAATCGCCGTGGCACTGATGTCACCGGCGTTATTGAGCAGCGTGTCCATGGTCATCACGGCGTTATAGCCACCGTCGCGCTGCCCCAGGGCCGCATAGGCCGTGATCGAATCCGTCAGGTCGTATTCGCCCCTCACCATCGCGGTTGTCGTGTTGTTGATGGTGTAGGCCCAATCCGGTGCCAGGGAATAATCGCCTTTCTTGGGGCTCGGCAAGTGCGTCACGCCACTGGCAATGGTGCTGATACCGAAGTAGTTGACGCCATCCATGCGCTCACGCTGCTTGTAGATATCGGCCGACAGCCGGGCGCGCTCGCCACGCCAATCCAGTCCGAAGGCGGACAGCGCCATTTTGTGCTGCTGGTCGTCCACCGCCGTATCACCATCACGGTAAACACCGTTGAAGCGCACACCAAACTGCTTCTGATCACCGAAGCGTTGACCCACGTCCGCATGCACGCCGCCCAGGCCACGGGATTCATAGGTGGTGGTCAGACGTGCCAGCGGCTCATCGCCTGCACGCTTGGGCACCAGGTTGATGCTGCCTCCCACGCTGCCGCTGGGTGGCATGCCGTTGAGCAGCGCGGAGGGGCCTTTGAGCACCTCCACACGCTCGGCCAGCTCGGTTGAACCGCGCATGTTCGGCGCCATGCCAACCAGCCCGTTGAAGGTGATGTCATCGGCCGTGCTGTTAAAACCACGAATGAAGAAGGTTTCAAAGTTGCTGCGCTTGCTGGGCACATACACCGAAGGGTCGGTCGCGCCGATCACTGAACCGATATCCTGCGCCTGGCGGTTCTGAATGAACTCGTCCGTGTAACTGATGGTGTTGAACGGCGTTTCCATGAAGTCCTTGTTGCCCAACAGCCCGACGCGGCTGCCGGAGGCGACCTGCCCTCCCGCATAAGCTGGCGGCAGATCCCCGGCGGCGTCCATGCTGCCCTCCACCGTCGTTTCAGACAGTACCAGGCTGCCTTCGCCAGTGCCCGTCCGGGACTGCGTCGACTGTTCAGGAGGTTGCGCAGCGACCACGGCCATGGAGCCACCGGTCAAACCCAGCAACAGCGCCACCTGTACGGCAGTGAATGTGCGATTCAAGGTAAACGAAAAAGGGCGTTGCGCAGCCTGCTGTGAATCAGGGGTGGCGCGATGTTGGCGACAGCGTTCCGACATGCTGAATTCCTTTCGATTCGGAGAGTTGGAATGTATTCACTAGGTTTTCCGAACCAGAACGCGAAACCCTCAATGAAAATGACAATGATTAGCATTTGGGGATTTTTTACAAAAAGGGTCAGTGCCTAAATGGCACCAGCCCTTTGTGCTGCAGTTACGCGTACCGAATCAGCCCTTGTAGCCCTGAACCACCTCGTCAGCCATGCGATTCAGGCAGGTCACGCTGGCGGTACACAGGTACCAGGTCTGGGCATCGACGAAAATCACATGCCCGTTGTTCCAGGCCTTGGTCTTGCGCAACAGCGGGTTATCCAGGCTCTTGATGTCCAGTGCCGGCCGATGCTCCATCACCGCCGTACGGTCGATCACATAGAGGATGTCGGGATCGGCCTGCTGGATAAACTCATTGGAAATCGGCTGGCCATGCAAACCAGCCTCGATGTCCGTGCTGGCCGGTTTCACACCCAGGGTGTCGAAGATGAACCCGTAGCGCGACTTCACGCCATAAGAGGTGAAGGCCCCATTGTTATGCAGCACGATCAGCGCTTTCTCGGGGCGTCCATCGGTGACGCGCCGGGTCTGTTCCACCTTGGCGTCCATTTCCGCGACTTTCTGACGGGCCAATTCCTCCTTGCCGAGGATGCGTCCCAGGGTGGTCAAGTGCTCCTTGGCCGTGGTGATGAGGTTGCCCTGCTTGTTGGTCAGGTCCACATCGTCATAGACGGTCGGAGCGATCTGGCTCAACTCCTGGTAACTTTGTGCCTGTAGCGGAGAGATCAGAATCAGGTCGGGCTTGAGTGCGTGCAACCGTTCAAGATTGGGTTGAATCGTCGACCCCACATCCACGATGTTCGGGTCGTCCCGGTACTTGACGAGAAAGCTGGCAACATAGTCCTTGGCGATGCCCACCACCGGAGCCCCCAGCTGATCGAGTGTATCGAGCTCACTCATATCGAAGGCCACCACGCGCTCGGGGAGCTTGGTGATCAGGGTTGTACCCAGCGGATGCTCAATCTTTACCGGCTCGTAGTGCGCCTGTGCTGCCTGCGTAGCGGGTGGCCGGGCGGCCTCTGCCGACGGTTTATCGCATCCCTGCAGACCCGTTGCCACGGCAACCGCCAGTAGCACCCCACAGATTCTGTTTGCGTTATCAGCGCTCATATCAATTCCCTTGAAGGTGATGGGTTGAAGTAGTTGCAGACGAACCCCTGCTCGCTCTGCAGGATCTCGAAATCCAGTTCGTAGAGATCGCGCAGGCGCGCTTGGGTAACGACCTCCGCGACCGGGCCATGGCAGTGCACCGCACCGTTTTTCATGGCAACGACATGATCGGAATAGTTGGCGGCGAAGTTGATGTCATGCACCACCAGGATCACCGTGCGCCCCTGTTCGTCGCACAAGCGGCGAAGCGCACGCATGATCTGTACGGCATGCTTCATGTCGAGATTGTTGAGCGGCTCGTCCAGCAGCAGGTAGTCCGTCTGCTGAGCAATGGTCATCGCCAGGAAGGCCATCTGCCGCTGTCCGCCGCTGAGCTCGTCGATGTAAGAATGGCGTAGCGCTTGCAGAGACAGAAACTCGATGGCCTCATCGATGGCATGACGATCTTGCGTGGTGAGCGCCCCGCGGCTGTAGGGGAAGCGCCCGAAGGCGACCAGTTCCTCGACTGTCAGGCGCAGGTTGAAATCGGGGGATTGGCGCAAGGTGGCGACGCGCTTGGCATAGTCGCGGATGGGCACATCCGAGATGCTGCGCCCGCCAATCTGGATGTCGCCCTGGGTCGGCGCCAGTAGCCGTGCGATCAACATCAGCAGCGTGGTTTTGCCCGCCCCGTTGGGGCCGATCAGCGAAGTCACCTGCCCTGGCGGGAACTGGACGCTAACGTCGCGAAGGACGTGCTTGTTGCCATAGGCCTTGTGGACGTGACTGAGGGAGATCATGGGGTGCCTCGGGTTCGAACCATCAGCGCGAGGAAATACACGCCACACACCAGATTGATGAGGATGCTGACGGAGGTGTTGTAGTTGAACATCTGCTCGACCAGGTACTGGGCGACGATGAAAATGCCGATGGCGATGGCGCAGCTCATGGGCAGCGTAATCCGGTGCCTGGAGGTTCGGGCAAGCGCATAGGTGATGTTCGCAACGAACACGCCCATGAACGCCGTCGGGCCGACGAGACTGGTGGAGACCGCCACCAGAATCGCAATGAGCGCGAGCTGAAGCCGCACGCTGCGCAGGTAATCGACCCCCAGGGAAATCGCCTGGTCACGCCCCAGGGAAAGTACATCGAGCACCGGCAGGGTTCTCTGCGCGATGAAGCATACCGCCGCCACCAGCACACCCGAATAGAGCACTTGCCCGGGTTGCGCCTTGTTGAAAGAGGCGTAGTTGAAGCCCTGGAAAATCGAGAATTCGCCGGGGCTGATCTTAAGCTGGATAAATTGGGTAAAGGTCGCCATCACCATGCTCAGCACCAGCCCCAGCAGGAGCAGCAGGTACACGTTGTTGCGCCCGTCACGAAACAGCCAACGATGGATGAGCCACGAATAGCCGAGCATCAGCAGGATCGACAGCAGGACGTTACCGTTACGCCCCAGCAGCACCAGGCTCTGGGTGCCCAGCACCAGGATCAGCAGCGCCTGGAACAGCAGATAGATCGCCTCATAACCCATGATCGCCGGCGTCAGTATCCGATTGCCGGCGATGGTCTGGAAAATCACCGAAGAAAAGGCAATGCAGACCCCCGCAATACACATCGCGGCCAAACGGGTGAGTCGCTTGGGAATGACGTAGTCGAAGTCAAAGCCAGACCCCAGCAACAGGAACGCGATCGCCAAGGCCAGGACCAGCACCCAGAGGCCATAGCGGGTAGCCACGCCCTTCATGTGTACTTCCTGATCAGCAACACGAGGAATAGGACACCGCCCACGCTGCCCGCGGTCAGCCCGATAGGCACTTCAAAGGGGTAAATCAGCAGGCGGCCGAGGATGTCGCAGGCCAACAGCAGCGACGCGCCGCACAAGGCGACGATGGGCAATGTTCGCTCCAGGTTCTCGCCGTAGTGCAGCGCCACCAGGTTGGGAATCACCAGCCCGACGAAGGGGATCGCCCCCACGGTAATGACCGTGGCGGAGACGGTGACAGCCACCAGCATCAGCCCCAGCGCCGCGTTGGCCGAATAGCTCAAGCCCAGGCTGGTCGCCATGCCCTCGCCCATGCCGAGCACGGTAAACCGGTGCGCGAATAGATAAGTGAGCACGACGATCGGCAGGATCAGGTAGATGATCTCGTAGTTGCCCTGGACGATCTTGGAGAAGTCACCGAGCAGCCAGCCCTGCATGCTCTGCAAGATGTTGTGGCGGTAGGCGTAGAACTCGGCGATGGCGCTCAGTACGCTGCCGTACATCAGGCCCACGACCGGAACCATCACCGTGTTCTTGAACTTGATGCGGCGGATGATCGCGACGTAGAGCAGGCTCGCGGCAAAGCAGAACGCCAGTGCAAACAGCATCCTGCCGGCTGCGCCAACAGCAGGCGCCACCGTCAGTGAAACCAGAATGCCCAGCTTTGCCGCATCCAGCCCGCCGGAGGTGGCCGGCTCGACGAAGCGGTTACGCACGATCTGCTGCAGGATGACGCCGCAAACGGCCAGCCCCACCCCGGTCAGCACCAATGCCGCCAGACGCGGAAGGCGGCTGGCAGTCAGGGTCAGCCAGGCGTCATCGGAGAACGTGAACAGTGCTGTCCAGGAAACCTCTTTGACCCCCACCATCAACGAAAGACAACAGAGCACGGCAAACAGGATCAATAAAGCTGCACGACTCAAGAACCGTCCTCACTGCCAGACGCCTCGGCAATCCGCCAGCCCTTCGCGGCCCGGCGCTGAGCGAGAAAGTGCGCGTAGAGCCCTGGTTTCGCACTCAACTGCTGATGGGAGCCTTGCTCGCTGATCTGGCCGTTATCGAGCACCAGGATCTGATCGGCCATGGCCACCGTCGACAGCTGGTGCGCAATGACGATCAGCGTACGGGTGCCACGCAAGCGTGCCAGCGCCTCGGCGATGGCGGCCTGATTCTCGGCGTCAAGCGCTGCGGTGGCCTCATCGACCAACAGAATAGGTGCGTCTTTTATCAGCGCACGGGCGATGGAGATCCGCTGGCGCTCACCTCCGGAAAGTCGGGCGCCGCCCTCACCCACGGGTGTATTCAGGCCCTGGGGCAGGCGCTCGATGATTTCCACGACGCCGGCCTGCCTCGCCGCCTCCATCACCTGGGCATCGCTGGCATCGGGTTTGCCGATGCGGATGTTGTCGGCGATGCTGCCCTGGAACAGGTAAGCGTCCTGGAAGATCTGGCTGATCTGACCGGCCAGTTGCTCACTGGACATCTGCCGGACATCCACACCGCCCACCATCACGGCGCCCTGAGTCACGTCGAAGAAACGCGCAATCAGCCGCACCAGGGTGGTCTTGCCCGAGCCGGAAGCACCGACCAGGGCGGTCATGCTGCCCGGCTCGATACGCAGACTGACCTCTTGCAGTACATCGGCCTGGTCCTCGGCGTAGCGGAAGCTCACGTCACGCAGCTCGACGGATCCACCCACCGGCGCTTGTGGCGCCTGCGGCTCCGGCAAGGGCTTGACCGCAAAGATCTCACGCACCGCTTCAAGCTGGCCGCGCGCGCCGCGCAGAACCTCGCTATACCCTGCCACGTCGAGCAGCGGATCGATGAAACGGCTGACCAACAGCAGCGACACGATGACAGCGATGACTGAACTCGCCTCCAGGCTCCCACCCAACTGATCTCCCAGCCACAGCGCGGCGGCCACCAGCAAGGCGGCGAAGCCGGCCTGTACCGCCCAGGCATTGAACACCACCGACATCGCGGATACGTGAATCAGGCGCCTGGCGGACTGCTGCTGCCGCCCGATGGCCTGCTCAAGGAAATGTGTACCGCCGTCCTCGCCGTTGAAGGCACGCAGCACAGATTGAGCCTGGGCGAACTCGACCATACGCTGGCTGGTATGGGCAGCGTTGTGCTGGAAGCTTTGGTCGGCGCGCTGCCCCAGGCGAGCGGTCAGCAGGAAGACACCGAACAGAATCGGCAGCGTCACCAGCGCGATCAGGCCCATTTGCCCGTTCAATACGAACAGTGCGACGAGGATCACCACGGGCGTTACCACGCCACTGATCAAGGGCGTGAAAACGTGGGCAGGAAGCTGGGCCATTTCCATCATGCCCTGGGAAGCAACATGGCTGAGCCGAGCGGTGTTATGCGCAGTGAACCAGCCAACCGGCAGACGCGCAACGTGGTCGCCGAGTCGATGACGGCCCCTCTGGAGAACGGCGATGCCTACACGGATACCGGCCTTCTCCACCCTGCGCCGCAGCGCCCAGCAGACCACCACGCCGATCAACAACACGATCAGCCATTGCCCCGCTGCGCGCACGTCGTTGCCCAGCAGGCTGGTGAGCACCGGCACCAGAGTGATAATCGTCAGCCCGCAGAGCAGGCCATAGAACAGTGTCATCCAGACGTAGCGGCGCAATACCGGCGCGTCTTCACCCAGCAGTTGAATAAAGGTTTTCAGCATGACGATACCGCCTGTTCCTTGGCCTGTTCGTAGCCACCCAGCGCCCACAGTCGGGCGTAGCGGCCTCTGCGTGCGAGCAGATCGTGGTGACGTCCCTGCTCGCAGATCGTGCCGTTGTCGATCAGGATGATCTGGTCGGCGTGCATCACCGTGTCGAGTCGGTGCGCGATCACCATCAAGGTGCGGCCTTGGGCGAATCGCGACAGCGCTTGCTGGAGCTTCACCTCGTTCTCGGCATCGGCTGCCGCCGTGGCTTCATCAAGCACCAGCACCGGCGGGTCCAGCAACACGGCACGGGCAATGCTCACGCGCTGCAACTCGCCGCCCGAGAGCTGCACATCTTCGCCGATGACCGAGTCGTAGCCCCTCGGCAAGGCGAGGATGCGCTCGTGGATGTTCGCGGTGCGTGCTGCGTCTTCGATTTCCTGCTGGCTGGCCGAGGGCCGGCCCAGGGCGATGTTGTCGCGCAGGCTGGCATGGATAAGGCGCACTTCCTGCAGCACGAAGCCGATGCGCCGGTACAACTGCGCGCTCTCGATCTGCCTGAGGTCGACACCGCCCAGGGTAATGCGCCCTTCACTCGGATCAAAGAAGCGCAGCAGCAGGCGAGCCAGGGTTGACTTGCCGGAGCCGGAAGCACCGACAATCGCCGTCACGGTGCCGGGCTTGAGGGTAAAGCTGACGTCCTTGAGCACCGGGTTCCGGCCGTCGTAGCTATAGCCGAGTTGCTCGACACGAATTTCGGCATGTTCAGGCAACTGCGGTGAATCGCCCGCCAAGGTTTCCAGTACTGGCGTTTCCAGCAGCGTATGGACGCGCTGGGCAGCACCGGTGGCATTGTTCAGGTCGTGGGTGATGTAGCTCAACAGCAACAAGGGTGCACAGATACCCGGCGCCACCAACGCGAAGGGCAACACCTCGACCGGCGTCATCCAGCCCAGGCCCACAAACAAGGTGCCAAAAGCCAACACCACCCCGAGTACCGCAACCGGGGTGATCATCGCGTGGGCGTTGGCCATCGCGCTGACCAGTGGCCGGGTGAACTCGGTGAACGCGTCGGCGAAGGCATCGACCGCCTCGCGGTAGCTGCCGTGGGCCTTGCCCTCGACACCGAAGGCCTTGACCACGGGAATACCGTTGACGAACTCCACCACCGCGTTGTTGATGCGCGCCATGCCAGCACCGAACGATTGCATGTTCGCCCCGCTGGCTTTGGTGGCCCTGGAGAAGAACAGGAAAAACAGCGGGAATGGCAGCAGCGAGATGATCGCCATGCGCCAGTCCATGGCGAACAGGTAGAGGATCGAGATAAGAATCGCGCCGATGGTGCGGCCCAGCGTGGTATAGAAATGCGCGGTCAGGCTGTGCAGCGTGCCGATATCATCCTGCATCGCCTGCTTGACCTCGCCCGACGCCCGGCTGGTAAACCAGCCCAGCGGCACCTTGGCCAGCCGCCGGGTAATCGCCAGACGCAAATGGCCGGTGATGTGATTGTCGGCCAGGTGCGCGACCATCTCGCCCGCCGAGATCAACGTCATGCCGAGGAACAGGCAGACCAGGCTGATGATGACGACTCGCCAGACTTGATCCTGCATCTGGACCCAGGCCGTAGCGACCTCGGCCTGGCCCATCGCGAACTGTGCGATATGGGCAATGCCGGCCAGGGGCACCATCGTCAGCATGGTCCCGATGGCGGCCAGTACCGCAGCGACAATCAGTCGGCCGCGTATGGGTCTCAGTACCTGGGATACCGAGCCGGTGGCGGCGGGGTTGGCCGCAGCTGCATCATTAACACTCATGAGCTCTCCTGAATAACCACTGCAGGCAGCCTGAAGGCATGCCTGACTCCCTTTGCGTTCGAGCGTTTTACGCGCTGCTCACCCTGTACTCCGAACACCAACGCAACATCCTCAATCGAAACACCTATTAATTTGCTACGCAGCATCGAACCGCGAGGCGGATCAAGGCCCGGATCCGGGTACGAACGGGTAACAGGCTCGCAGTCCAGCGGCGATGTACTTCTCGACGGAAGACACTGACACTTTCAACTCGGTGGCAATGTCGCGGTGGCCCATGCCATGCAGCTTGCACAGCAGTAGCGCCTGACGAGTCTTGGCTGGCTTGCTGTGCAGCGCATCATCGATCTGAGTCAGCGTTTCAGTCACCAAGGCGCGTATCTCCTCTGACGGCGCCAGAGGTTCGGCCTGCAGCTTCAGCCCCTCCAAATGGCTGGCCTCAAGATGCCGGCGGCGATACAGATCGATCACCATCCCTTTGGCGATTTGGGTCAGATGACAGCGAGACTCCTCGGTCGAGGGGACCCGGCCCTTCTTGATGAGATTGAGATAGACGTCATGGGCGAGATCTGCGGCATCGACCGAATTGCCCAGCTTGCGGCGCAACAAGCTGCACAGCCAACTGTGGTGGTCGGCGTACAGCTTTTCAAATTGTTGCTTAAACGCGAACGCTCCGTTGTCCACGACACCTCTCCTGAGACGATGGAATTCGCGACCAGATTTTGACTAATGCGAATCAGTATGATTATTATTTGCATAGTACTGAGTTCGTTGAGCTCCTGCAATGCGATCGGCTTGTAGCGCCTCTTCACACGTGGCGCCGGGGATCAGCACACCTCAATGAGCTGACAGGGCTGATCGACCGGTCCCGCCCACAGGGGTCGGCAAAAAATACGGTGGGTTTCATTCACTTCAAGAATCACGCCTGGAACGACCAGGCGCACCGGGGAAGCGCTGGCAACCCTGGGCGTTACAACAGACCGAGGATGGTTCTGTCGGCACTCGGTGCCATCTCTACTTCTTACTGTTCAGTTTGATAAGGCGGGAAATTTCCATGATGGAACTCAATCCAGATTCGTTACCGAAACTATCTGTCACGGGTGACGAGGAGCATTTCTGGCTCTTGCAGCAGCAATACCCCGAACGTACGCTCAAACACTTCAGCGCCTGGCGGTTCGACGCCGACATCGACCTTTCAAGGCTCGAGCTGGCGATCAAGACCGTCATCGAAACATTGCCCGATCTGAATGCACGCTATCAGTTCAACGACGACGGTGAAGTGCACAAAGTGCACGCCAATGACTGGCAATCTTGCGTTGAGCTCATTCGCTCACACTCCGACGCCGAAGCCACCGATCAATTGCTCTCGCAGCAAGCCGCACCGTGGGACGCGCAGAGCCAGCCGCCGTTCAAGGCGCTGATTATCCAAACCGGGAATGACGTCATCCTCGGTTTCGTACTGCATCAGATCCTCGACCAGACCTGCCAGGAGGACAACCTGTATCGCCGGGTCCTGAACGCCTATGTAGGCCTCTCAGCCAGCGATATTCCCTGGTTGCGCCGCCAGGCGGATGGCGAGGTTCTATCGTCAACAGCCAGTGCGCCCAGCGCCCAGCCAGCGGCCAACAACAGTGAAGTCGCGACGATTATCCTTGGCGAATTCCGCGGGGCCCTGGCAGAGCCCGACATGCAACTTACCGATGACTTTTTTGATTTTGGCGGCCACTCCCTGCTGGCCACCCGCATCATTGGCAAGCTGCTGAGCAACCATGGGATTGAAGTCCAGTTCAATGACTTTTTCAGCGCCCCGTCGGCAGCCGCCCTGGCATCGCGCGCGCACGTCATTCCTCAAAACGATGCGGCCGCTTCTGCTGCACACCTGCCGCAAGAGGTTGTGAAGGCGCCTTTCGCGCTGGCCCAGGCCTCCCTTGGGCGGGCCTACGTTGCCTATGAGTTCGGGACGATTTTCAACCTGCCCTTTGCCCTGGATTTCCTCGATAACGTGGATGAAGCGCTATTCGAGCAGGCCTTCTCCGACCTGCTGAAACGCCATGCCAGCCTGCGTACGACCTTCCACTTCCAGGACAATGAGGCGTATCAGCAAATTGTGCCGGTCGCGCAACTGTCCCACTACAAGTGGTTCTGGCCAAGCCATGAACGCCTGGGTGCAACGCTGGAAAGCGAAGCCTCTTATCAGTTCGATCTGGCCCGCGAACTGCCGATCAGAATTCGCTTCATTTACGACTCGCAACGCAAGCGCCAAACCCTGTCCTTGCTCGTCCATCACATGGCCATTGATGAATGGTCGCTCAACGTCATGATGGAGGAACTGGCCCAGGCCTACCTCGCCCGTGCCGCCGACGCAGCGCCAACTTGGGAAGCACCTGCGCGGTCATTCCATGAGTTCGCCGTACGAGAACAGGCCTCCGGCCTCAATCAGAAGCATCTCGACTACTGGACGAGCATGCTGCGTGATGCAACCCGTGGCTTGAAGCTGCCCTCCCCTGACCATCAGGCCAGCGTGCCTGCCAAAGAAGTTTCATCGAAGGCCCAGTGGTTTGAGATCAAGCCCGACCACGACATCACCCATAACCTGTATGCCTTCGCCAGACAGAACAACTCGTCTCTGTTCAGCGTGGTTTATACGGCCATTGCTCTTTCCCTGCATAAACTCGGTGGCTTGAAGGATATCGTGATCGGCACGTCGGCCTCCGGCCGAACCGACCCGGAGTTTTACGAGACGGTCGGTTACTTCACCACGATGGTGGCGCACCGGGTGCAGTTCGATCCTCAACAGGCAGTTGGCGCACTGATCGAAAACGTCACCCACCTGATCAATGACTCCATGGCCTATGCCGATGTGCCGATGGAGCTGATTCAAAAATCCTTGGGCATGACGGCTGCAGACGGCCTGCTGTTCGACGTCTACATCCAGATTCATGCCAATAACGCCTTGAATGGAGCCTTGAGCACTCCAGACGCAGGGACGATCCGCTACCGGCAGATTGACCCGGACAAGAATCAATCGATGTTCGGGATTCAATTCGAGATTATGGAAGATCTGATCGACGCAAAACGCTCACTGCGCCTGGTGGTCACTTACCGCTCAGATCGTTACAACGCAGAACAGATGGCGCGCCTCAGCGCTACGATTGATCAGGTGTTCGCGCTGTTCGCGACGCCCGATGCAGCCGACATAGTCCTGGATCACATCCGCGCGTAACCGTGGAGCCCCCTCAATCAGGGTCTTGGTAAAGCCAAACGCTTTAACAAGACCCTGTGCATCACGCTCGAATACGAGCCCCTGCCAAGCAGTGACCTCTAAGCCTCATGCATCCCGTAGCGTTGGAACGATGAGCGCTTGGGCAAGCGGTAGTGCTGTCGGCCGAGCAGCTGATTGGCAATCGTCGCATTGCGAATGGCAGCTATCCCGAGATCCGGTGAGCCAACGCCATGTTGGAAGATTTCCGCGTTCTGCACGAAAATGCGGCCGGCGCCTTCATCGCAGCGGCGCGCAGTAAAATCCTCCTGGACGATACAGTCGCCGTGATCATCGGTTTCAAGCACCGTGCCCTTGAGCCTTTCAAACCACTGCGGCCAGACATGCCCGTAACCTGTGGCTGCAACAATGGCATCCGTTTCGAGGGTACTTGTCTGATCCAGTTCACGGTGCAGGTAGGCTATTCGAAGTGTGCCGCCGATATCCTCCACGGTCTCGACCTCGCAGTTGGAAAGCAGGGTCAGGCCCGGATCACTGCCGCCAATCGAGCGCTCGTAGAGTAGGTCGTAGATGTCCGCGATGGTCGAAAAACTGATGCCTTTATAAAGTAGCCCCTGCCCCGCAACGATGTCGCGGCGCCGTTCCCGCGGAATACTGTGAAAGTACTCCATATAGGAAGGCGTAAAACACTCCTGGCCAAGTTTCGAATACTCCATGGGGTGAAAACCCGGCGAGCGCGTGATCCACCGAATCGAAGCCCCCGCCGCAATCCGCTCGGGGGTCAATTCGTTGAACAATGCCAATACGCACTCCGCTGCACTTTGGCCGGAGCCAATAACCGTGACCCTCCGGCATTTCGACAGCTGTTCCTGCCTCTTTCCAAACTCCGCCGAATGCATGACCGGCGCCGTGCTTTTGACTTGGGCCCATTGAGGCAGCAACGGCACGGTACCTACGCCGATCGCGAGGTTCTGGCTGTAGTAGTGCCGCTTGAAGCCTGACACGGACTGGCTTTCAATCAGGAATCGGTCAGCGCTCGCGTCATAGCTCACATCACAGATGTCTTCGCCGAAGTGACAGGCCCGCAGCTGCTGCGACGCCCATCGGCAGTAATGGTCATACTCGCGGCGAGGCACCTGAAAGTTTTCGTAGTAGTAGAACGGGTACAGGCGATCGTGCTGGTGCAGATAATTTAAATAACTCAGCTGATGGGTGGGGTCCGCCATCGTGACCAGGTCCGCCAGAAAGGGAACCTGGAGCGTTGTACCGGGTAACAGAAGCCCTTCATGCCAGCGAAATTCCGCTTTGCGGTCCAGGAAAATACCGGTCACGCCGGGGTGTGTAGACAGTAACGCGGCCAACCCGAGATTAAAGGGCCCTATGCCAACACCGGCAATATCAACAGTTGGTATATCCATCATCCGATCCATCTCCCTAGGCACTGCTGTTTGGGTGGGAATGGGCGCGCCTTGAGGCGCGCCACTCCGTTCATATCAATATCCTTCACGCGATCACGAACCATCGGCCACGAGCAGTCGTTCGACGTCTTGCGCATTGCGACAACGCAGTAATTGCCCGGGCGAAAGCACCACCGAGAAGTCCTCCTGAAACCGTGCCGAAATGGCTTTCAAATGCTGAGGACGCAACCCCAGGCTGATGAAATCAACCGCGTCATCTGCACCGTCCTCCAGCGTCCGACCCAGTACGCTCAAGTAGATATCCAGCACCTTGCTTCTCTGCGTCGACTCGATCCTGGCGGCGGGTCGATGATGGAATTCGGCGCCTTCATTCGCCGGTGCGGTGAGCAGGCTGCGGGCACGATGGCGATCAGGCTTGCCGTTTTGTGACAGCGGCAACTCGTCCACCTTCAGGAACCGCGTGGGCACATGAGAGTGCGGCAGATGTTGGCGGGCGTAGTTGCGCAACTCGGACGCGCTCAGCTCTACAGCGTCTTGCTGACTGACATACAACGCACCGATGCAGACCTCGCCTTGGCGCTGCTCGCCATAGTCCACGACCAGCACGTGCCTGACCGATGGATGATTAATCAGTTCTATCTCGATGTCCGGAAGCGATACCCGCACACCGCGAACTTTCACATAGCCGTTGATGCGACTGTCGAAGATCAAGGTGCCATCGCGACGGTAGCGCCCACAGTCGCCGGTGCGGAAGGCGCGAACGGCTTGGCCATGTTCATCACTGACGGTCACGAACTCGCTCTGTGTCAGGCCGCCGTTTTCCAGATACCCCAGCGCGAGGTTGACGCCGGCCGTGTGAATTCGGCCTACAACGCCCGCCGGACAATGCTCGCCTTGTGGGTTAAGGAGGAAGTAGCTGTTACCGGGTAAGGGCCTTCCATAAGGGATCACCGCCAGATCATCTGCAGCGATTTCGTGCCAGATGCTCCAGATGGTTGTCTCCGTCGGCCCCCCCAGGGAAATCAACCGTGATGACGGCAGCAGCTCGCGCAACTCGGCAATGACGGCGGGCTTGATGTAGTCACCGCCCTGGGCAATCAGGCGCAGACTCTTCAACTCATTGGTGGCGCGGCAAGAGAGGAGCATCTCCAGAATGGCAGGCACGGAACACCACAACGTCACTTGATGCGTGGCAATCAGTTGGTTCCAGCGCACCGCATCCTTTTCCTCGCCCGGGCCAGGAAGCACCAGCGTCGCCCCCGCTGTCAGGCATCCCAACACGTCGAACACCGACATGTCATGGTGAAGCGGGGTCACAGAAATGAACACATCGCGCTCGGTCACAGCCCAGTGCTCAAGGGTGCTGCCGATGACATTGGCAGTGGCTCGGTTGCTCAGGACGACACATTTCGGCTTGCCGGTGGTGCCCGAAGTATAGAGGTAATAGGCGGGTGCTTTGCTCAACGACAGGTCATCCAGCGCGGGCGGAACCTGTGCTTGAACAGACAAAAGCTCATCGGGTGTCGCGACGGGGTGCTCGACCGGCTCACCTTGGGTGATCACCACTAGATCGGGTCGACAGTTTTCCAGCAGGTAATGCAGTCGTTCGCCAGGTGCCGAAGCGTCGATGGGGACCCAGACCAAGCCCGTCAATGCACAGGCCAACATCACCATCGTGTGCTCCGGACTGCGGGGCAGACAGATGGCGACGACATGGCCTTGAGAAAGCCCGCGCGTTTTCAATGCGGCGATAACGCGGCACACGCCATCGCCGAGTTCGGCATAGCTGATTTGCCGGTCACCGCTGACGAGGGCGATTCTGGCGTTGGTGCGATCAAAGATATTCGTCGCGATCCGGCCGAGAAACCCCTCGCGGCACGCCTCAGTGACATTGCCATTCAGACGGTAGTGGCTCCTGTCGATAATCGCCGAAGCATCAATGGTGAAAACACCGCCTGCTGTGATCTGGCCGACCGCCTTCGCGATTGCGTTCAAGACATCGCTGACAACAGCCGGGTCCAGCACTTCGCGCGCATAGTCGATGTCGAACACCAACGCGCCTTCTGCGTTGGCCGAAAAGCGAATATCCATCGCCACCTGTGGCGTCTGGGTCAGCCCGCCACACAGGCTCATGGGACTGTCCGTTGCCGAGACCGGCCAGGAAAAACCGTTGGTGATCACCACTGGCAGTACGGGACCTGGACCGTGGGACTCGAACAGCAGCCGGGCAAGGTCCACGCCTGAAAAGGCCAAATGTTGCAGCCCTTCCAGCACATCCACCTGCAGCCTGGCAGCCCGCTCCGTAAAGCTGTTTGGGTCAGAGTTCCAATTGACCGCGATAAAGCTCGAACGATTGGCAAATGCACCGGTTGTTTGCGGAGCAACGGGAACTGCGACACACAATCCCCCCTCATCGAGCCAGTGAGAAAGCACTTCCAGCACCAGCGCCATCAAGGCGGAATTCTTGAACAGCCGTTGCCGTGCGCCCAGTTTGCAGAGCGCATTAAACGCCTCTTTGGGCACCAGCAGGCTCTGTCGCTCATAGCGGGAAGCGCCCACCTGGTCCAGCGGTGTGGTCCATGGCATCCGCGGTGCACCGCTGACCGCAGAGAGTTTGGCCTTCCAATAAGCGGCGTCCGCCTTGCGTTGACTGGCGAGGTCTTCTGGCTCAGGCGCAGCCTCCATGAGCGGCGTTTCGCCAGATGTGCCCTCGAACAGTTCGACCATGAGGGTTGCGATCGAGCGTCCATCGAGGATCAATGCATCCAAGCGCACAAAGACCGTCAGATGCCCCTCCAGAAGAAGGAATACCGTTACATTCCAAGGCGAACGATCCAGCTCAAAAAGCGCGTGTGCATAAGCCTCACGACGCTCCTCGACGTACCCGAGCGCCTCTTCTGGCGACATGGCAGTGAGGTCGATTTCCTGCAGGTTTATCTGCGCCTCATCACTGACAAACTGCACGAGCTTCTGCGCATCGATCCGTGTTCGCAGGCTTTCGTGGCGCTGGACCATTTCAACCAAACGGTTTCGCAGCAGGGCAGGATCCATGCGCCCGCGGTACTCGCGAAACTCCTGCATGGCCACGCCACCCAGCGGCATCTGCGCGCTGCGCCCAAGCAGATAGGCCTGCTGCAAAGCGGTCAGTGGCCTCTCGGCAACCGCCCGGTGAACAGTGTCTTCAGGCACGGTTTGCTCCGAAGCGCCGGGATGCAGCGGTTGATCCAGGACAGAGGAGCAGACAGCGACCTCGCGCACGACCGCAACGAAACGGTCGAACATGGCCGACACCCATTCTCGTGGCAGTGCATCAAGACGGATGTCCCAATTGACGAGGATGCCGCCGTCGGCGCACGCAATCTGCGCGTCGAGAGCCACCTGAGGTCCTTGGGAGATAACCCAGTTCATCGGGCCAAAAACACGCCGGACGCGCTCCGAGAAAAGATCACCGCCAGGCATGTCCAACGCCGCCGTAAACACGACAGGCGCCAGTTGCGGCGAACCATGATGGCGGGAAAGATCGCGCATCAGATTCACCCCCGGATAGGCGCAATGCTCGAGTAAATCGACCATCTTCCTCGCCAGTTGCGTGCAAAGCGCTGCGGGACTCTGGGCCGACTCAACATCCACATCGAGCATAAGCACGTTGGCAAAATCGCCGACTACCCGCTCAACCCCATCCACAAGCGGCGGGCGCCAGAACGTGGGGACATTGAGGCGAAATGTCTTGTCCCCTGTCTGTGCCCCGAGAACGGCCGCAAAAAGCCCCATCATCAAGGTAGACAGGGTCATTCTTCGTTCACGGGCGAGACGCTGTAACGCCTGACGCTCCTCGGGGCCAAGCCATGTGCTTAATCGATGGCTACGCGCTTGATCTGGCTGGGCATCGAGAAAAGGCAACGTCGGCGCAGGCGCGACGTCAGCCAGGCGCTCACGCCACCAGAGACGGTCACGGGCGCGGGCGGCCTTGAGCGACGTATCGGTACGCGCTTTGTCGTACCAATCGAAGAAAGATGGCGTGAGTGGAACGGGCCCGTCGGGGTCCTCATAAAACCTTGCGAGGTCTTCCATCAGCGTGCGCAAACTCGACGGATCGATGGCGATCATGTCCGTATCGACATGTAAGCGGAACTCGTCGTCAGCCAGCAGGCTCACGGAGAAACGTGCGGCTTGGCCGTGGCAGAGATCAAGCTGCTGATGAGTCCACTCCTCGCGCTTGCCGAGCAGATGCCGCTCCACTTCCTGCTCTGTCAACAATCGTAAATCTTCGACCTCCAGCTGCGGCGATTGATCCACCGAAGCAATGGATTGCAACCCTTCGGCATTCACCCGAACCCGAAGCATTGGATGCAGCAGACACACCCGTTCAAGTGCCTCGCGAAACCGTTCCAGGTCAATGGAATGGCCATCGAACTCGGCATAAAGATGAGCCGAAACTCCCCCTAAAGCCGCATGAGCACTGCGCCCAATCCAGCAGGCGGCCTGCATTGAAGTTAACTCTCTCATGGCTCACTCATGCGATTGACAAATCTAAATGATTAGCGCCCCCTATTAGAAACGATAATCATTATAATTCAACAGTTAATTTTTTGACCCACGGGCCACGGAGGCTTCCCCCAATGAGAACGGGCACCCTGAGAACAAATGACATGGATGAGGTGCAACTGATTGATGAAAAGGAGAGTTTTTCATTCACATCTGGCGACCGAGAGCTTGCAGTCGCAGGGATGCTTCAGAGAATCGAAACACCTGCCATCGGCGGCGATGACCCCAATAGCCTGTTCCAGAAATCGGTTGTGCAAGCCCTCGATCGAGCGCGCAAGGCCGGCCAGAGCAATCCGATAATAGTCGGCGCCATCCCTTTCGATCCCGCTGAAGCCTCTTGCCTCTACATCCCCGAACACGCTGAGTGGCGAGCGCGAAGCGCCATCGCGCAAACGGGCGGTACAACACTGCCTGAGCTGATCGAGCAGAAAAACATCCCGAACGAGCAGGCATTCAAGCGGGCGGTAGAACACGCCATCGTGAACTTCCGCCACAGTGACGTGCGCAAGGCAGTGCTCTCTGTGCAGCGAGAATTGGTTTTCGCACAGGATGTTGATGTGTGCGCCATGCAGAACAATCTGCGGGCCCAGAACCAAAACGGCTATCACTTCCGCGTTCCAATGCCTGATGGCGCCACGCTGATCGGCGTCAGTCCCGAGCTTCTTGTTCGCAAGGAAGGCCTAAGCTTCGTATCCAACCCGCTGGCAGGCTCGGCCAAACGCATGGCCGATTCGCAAGCCGACCGCCTCAATGCAGATTGGCTGTCAACGTCGGAAAAGGATCACTACGAGCACCGTCTCGTGACACAGGACATCACCACTCAACTAGGAGAGCTGTGCGCACAATTGAATGTGCCAGAACGCCCTTCCCTCATCAGCACCCCCGCACTCTGGCATCTCTCCACGCGTATCGAAGGCACATTGGCGGATCCGTCCGTCTCGGCCTTGCAGCTTGCCTGCCGCCTGCACCCGACGCCTGCCGTATGTGGGTTTCCCACCGAGCGCGCCCGGCGACTGATCCGTTTCGTCGAACCCTTCGAGCGCGGCCTGTTCACCGGCATGGTTGGTTGGTGCGATGCCCAGGGCAATGGCGAATGGGTCGTGACGATTCGCTGCGGCACCGTTAAACGCAACAGGGTGCGGCTGTTCGCCGGTGCGGGCATCGTCGAAGCCTCGAATCCCGACTCCGAATGGACAGAAGTCCAGACCAAACTCGGCACCATGCTGCGCGCATGCGGACTGACCCACTAACTTGAACTTCATTACTAGTGACAACTATGACTATTGAATTTAATCACTGGCCTCAAGACCGAGCTCAAAGCTATCGGGACAAGGGCTACTGGATCGATAAGCCGCTCACGCGCATTCTCCAGGTGCGCAGCCAGTCGCAACCGCACGCGTTGGCGATTATTTGCGGTGATCGCCGATTCAGCTATGGCGAGCTGGACCAACTGTCGTCCAACCTTGCCTCGCGACTAGCGGCCAGTGGGCTCGGCAAAGGCGACACCGCCTTGGTGCAACTGCCCAATATCGCGGAGTTTTACATTGTCTTCTTCGCACTGCTCAAGGCCGGGATCGCGCCCCTCAACGCGCTATACAGCCATCGAAAACTGGAACTCAAGACCTACGCCAGGCAAATCGAGCCAAGGCTACTGATCGCCTCTCGCGAGCATGAAGTCTTTCGCGATGACAGCTTTATCGCAGACTTCAAGGAGGCCGGCTCAAGCCCTGAAATCACCTTGCTGCTGGGCGAGCAGCGTCGCGAAAACAATCTCACTGACTGGATCGAAACCCCAGACGAGAGCCCCGCGAATATCTCCCCCACCGAACCGGGTGAAGTGGCGCTATTCCAACTGTCGGGCGGCAGCACGGGCACCCCCAAACTCATCCCGCGTACCCATAACGACTATTACTACAACGCGCGGTCGAGTGCGAAAATATGCGGTCTGACACCGCAGACTCGCTTTCTTTGCGCCCTGCCTGCGGCGCATAACTTCTTGCTCAGCTCGCCCGGTGCCTTGGGTGTCCTGTATGCAGGCGGCTGTATCGTCATGGCCCCCAGCCCGGAACCCCTGACCTGTTTTTCGATCATCCAGCGCCATGGGGTGAATACCGCGGCACTGGTTCCAAGCGCAGTCGCCTTGTGGTTGCAGGCAGCACCGGACCACAGAGAGCAACTGCAATCGCTGGAATTCCTCCAGGTCGGCGGCGCCTGCTTCGCCGATTCGCTTGCACGCCAGGTTCCCGGCGTTCTCGGCTGCAAGCTGCAACAGGTGTTCGGCATGGCCGAGGGCCTCATCAATTACACCCGACTGGACGACTCTGACGAGCAGATCTTCACCACTCAAGGCCGCCCGATCAGCCCGGGCGACGAAATCAAAATCGTCGATGAACAAGGCGTTCCCGTCCAGGACGGCGAGCCTGGCATGCTCGCCACACGCGGCCCCTACACGTTCTGTGGGTACTACCGAAGCCCCGAACAGAATGCCCAGGCGTTCGATGATGAGGGTTACTACTATTCCGGCGACCTCGTCCAGCTCACCCCGCAAGGCGATTTGCGGGTAGTCGGCAGGGTAAAGGACCAGATCAACCGCGGCGGCGAAAAAGTGGCATCGGAGGAAATAGAAAACCTTATCGTCCTCCACCCCGACGTGACCCATGCAGGCTTGGTGGCCATGCCCGACGACATGCTGGGTGAAAAGAGCTGCGCGTTCATCGTCTCCCGCAACCCCAACCTGAAACCACCCGCACTGAGACGCCACTTGATGGAGCTCGGTATCGCCGAATACAAACTTCCCGACCGCATCCGGCTCATCGAAATCATGCCGCTCACCGCGGTGGGCAAGATCGATAAGAAGCATCTGCGTCAGCTCCTGGCCGCGGAAACCACACGCGCCTGGCTACAAACACGCGTACTGCAACTCATCGAGGACGGAACGGACCTGGACCCGGAGGAAAACCTGATTTTCTACGGCCTCGACTCTTTGCAAGTGATGAGACTCGCAGCAGAACTCAAGGATCGAGGTATAGCCGTCAGTTTTGAAGAACTGGCGAACTCACCCACGCTTGCCAGTTGGTGGTCGTTGGTAGAAACGCGGCAGAAGGCCGCGTGATGACGACGAGCAACGAGAACACTCGCCGAGACAGTGACGGCCAGAGAACGATCTGATTGTAGTCAAGCGGGCCGACTCATCTGCAACAACGTCCTGTCCACTGCATTGAGCTCGGCCCGCCAAGTCGATTTAAAAGGAGTTAGCAATGACTTTATCCACTGCCGATCAAACCAGGCTTGATAGCTTTTGGCAGCACTGCTTGAAGAATCAGTACTTCAATATCGGATACCCGGAGTCAGCGGATTTTGATTACTCCCAGCTGCATCGATTCTTGCGTTTTTCGATCAACAACTGCGGAGACTGGAACGAGTACAGCAACTATGTATTGAACTCTTTTGACTTTGAAAAGGAGGTCATGGAGTACTTCTCCGAGCTATTCAGCATTCCCCTCGAAGACAGCTGGGGTTACGTCACCAACGGGGGAACGGAAGGCAACATGTTTGGTTGCTATCTGGGCCGCGAACTCTTCCCGGAGGGCACCCTGTACTACTCAAAAGATACCCATTATTCCGTGGCGAAAATTGTCAAATTGCTGCGTATCAAATGCCGCGCTGTCGAGTCATCGGCCAATGGAGAAATAGACTATGACGACTTGATGGAGAAAATCACCGCCGATAAGGAGCGCCACCCCATCATCTTCGCCAACATCGGCACGACGATGCGCGGCGCCGTCGATAACATCGCCACTATTCAACAACGCCTGCATCAGGCGGGCATTGCCCGTCACGACTATTACCTGCACGCAGACGCTGCGCTGAGCGGGATGATCCTGCCCTTCGTCGATGACCCACAGCCCTTCACTTTTGCCGATGGTATCGATTCGATCTGCGTCTCCGGCCACAAGATGATCGGCTCCCCCATTCCGTGCGGAATCGTGGTAGCCAAACAAAAGAACGTCGCACGCATCTCGGTTGAAGTTGACTATATTTCGGCCAATGACAAGACCATCAGCGGCTCGCGCAATGGCCATACGCCGATGATGATGTGGGCGGCGCTTCGCAGTCACTCATTGGCTGACTGGCGCCGCCGTATCAAGCACAGCCTGGAGACGGCGCAGTATGCCGTCGATCGACTCCAGGCCGCAGGCGTTGACGCCTGGCGCAACGAAAACTCCATCACCGTGGTGTTCCCTTGTCCGTCGGAGAGGATATCGAAGAAATATTGCCTGGCCACCTCCGGAAATACCGCACACCTGATCGCCACGCCTCATCATCACGACAACAGAATGATCGATGCGTTGATCGACGAGGTGATTGCTGATCTTCAGCCGGATGCCTGGCGATCCAGGAGAGCGCACGCTAAACAGGTCATTAGCGAACTGCTGCCTTCGGACCCATTCAATTTTCGCACCCACTACCTTGCGCCGGATTTAACGTTAACTGACGAGAGATAAACAGCGGTCAGCATCAGCCCCTCAAACACACACCCTTCTCATCATTGTTAATAGAGACAAACATCATGCCGCAACTTAAAGCGCCTGAAGCCTGCGAAAACCTCAGTGACATTCGGGCAGGCATCGACTTTTTCGACCGTCAGATCCTTGAGTCCCTGCAACAACGCCTGGGTTATGTGAAAGCAGCGGTGCAATTCAAAGCCGACGAGCAGGCTATACCCGCTCCAGAACGAGTCGCGGCGATGCTTGAAGATCGCCGTGAATGGGCAACCGCCGCCGGGTTTGACGCAGCCTTTGTCGAGAAGCTATACGAGCACATTATTCACTGGAATATTCAGCAGCAAATTCTGCATTGGCGAGCCACTTATCCCGATCGGGCTCAAGCATAAACCCACTTATGGGCAATATGGCGCTACTCGATTGCCTCAAGCAGACACGGCAGCGCTCAATCAGCAGTAGACGCCCGGTTGATGGTGTTCAGGAGGTGCACCTGTACGTGGTGCGGAAGAAGGCGGCCAAGACCAGTGACGCGGCGTGGATTCATTTTCGGGTGACGGCTGAGTTGCAGGCTGTAATCATCCATTGCCGGGACAACATCGCTTCGCCTTACCTGGTACACCGGGAGCCTGATCGTCTGAAACAGAAATAGGCTCAGACGAAAGACCACTGGACCAAGATTGAAGATAGGTATTTGACTCGAGCATTCAAGAAGCTCGTGAGGTGGCGATGTTATGCAGGATGGAAAGAAGAAGAGATACCAGGCTTCCACGAAGTCCGAGCGCTGTCGCTTCACCTTTACAAAAAGGCCGGGAAGGATGGGCAGAAAATAGCAGGCCATGCGAGCGAGGGCATGACCAAAAACTACCAGCGCGACCACGAAGAAATCATCTGGTCAGAGGCGATTCCGGACCTAATGTGAGTTAGCAGCGGATTTGGCACCGACCAGGACCTTGCAAGAGATTCCGAGCTGACCGCTAGAAGCCGCGGCCGACGGATCTTTCGAGGGTTCAGCGGCACTCAATCGGTGCCAACTACCTGCAAAATGGTTTGTCACCAAAACAGCAAGAAGTCGGGTGAATTTGCGGTCTGTTTGGCACTGCGGTTTGGGCCCAAAAACGTCGAATTTGGAGGTATGAGTCAGGCTCTCGGACGCGATGGTTTGATTCCAAATCAGCCCCTGGGCCTTGTGATCAAAGGGTCTTCAGAAGGCCCACAGCCCGTCAGCAATCAATTCGAATAGATGCGCCCTCCCCGCGCTCTGTTCCGTTTCCCTAGCGCACAATCGGAAGTCCGGCCTAAAGGTGCTTCCGTTTGTCTTCAAAGGCACGGCCCGCGTGACGTACAGCCGGTTTCGCTGATTTGGGATGGTGACCTTTTAGAACGAAGAATCGGAACTGAGCTTCCAGGTTTAGCGCCGCGGAGCGGGTGAGGAAAAACGCCCTAATCGCCCGAAAACAGGGCGTTTGGCAAGGCTATCTGACATGCGAAAAAGCTGAGAAAGGAAGAGAAATATCAGACAGGATTGGTGCCAAAGGCAGCGCGAAAAAGGGCCAAAAGCGGCGTGAACTCACAAAATCCCGGACATGAAAAAGCCCAACCTTTTCAGATTGGGCTAAGTCATTGAAAAATATGGTCGGGACGGAGTGATTCGAACACTCGACCCCTAGCACCCCATGCTAGTGCGCTACCGGACTGCGCTACGCCCCGACTAGGCGTGAAACTCGTTTCGCTTCTCACGGAACGCTCAGGAATATAACGCAAGCTTTTGAAATGTGGAAGTATTTAAAAGCCGAAATTTTACTTCTTGAGCACCACCAGGACATCTTCCAGTTCGGCGATCATCTGGCGAATCATTTGCTTGTATTGGGTCGTGTCGTCTTTGGCTTCATCACCGGAAAGACGCAGACGCGCTCCGCCGATGGTGAACCCCTGGTCATACAGCAACGCGCGGATCTGCCGGATCATCAGCACATCCTGGCGCTGGTAGTACCGACGGTTTCCGCGGCGCTTGACGGGGTTGAGTTGAGGAAACTCCTGCTCCCAATAGCGCAGCACGTGCGGTTTAACCGCACAAAGCTCGCTGACTTCACCGATGGTGAAGTAGCGTTTGCCTGGGATGACGGGTAGCTCGTCGTTATGACTTGGTTCCAGCATAAGCCTCAACTCGGGCCTTCAACTTCTGCCCTGGACGAAAGGTGACCACACGGCGAGCCGTGATCGGGATTTCTTCTCCCGTTTTCGGATTGCGGCCAGGCCGCTGGCGTTTGTCCCGAAGGTCGAAGTTGCCGAAACCGGACAACTTCACCTGTTCGTTGTCTTCAAGAGCGTGCCTGATTTCTTCAAAAAACAGTTCGACCAATTCCTTGGCCTCCCGTTTATTCAGGCCCAACTCTTCATACAGACGTTCCGCCATTTCAGCCTTCGTCAGAGCCCCCATACGTCACTTCCTTAACGTGGCGTTCAACCTTTGTTCGAGCGAGGTGAGGATGTTTTGCGTCGTAGTATTCACCTCATCGTCATTAAGAGTGCGCGATGGATGCTGCCAGGTCAAGCCGACTGCAAGGCTTTTTCTATGCGGATCAATGCCTTTACCCTGATACACGTCAAATAGCCTGAGGTCTGTCAGCCACTCGCCTGCATTTTCACGGATTACGTCCAGTACGGCACTGGCTGCAACGTCTTTGTCGGCCAGCAACGCCAGGTCACGACGTACTTCAGGAAAGCGCGATAACTCGTGGAATTTAGGCATTTTGCCCAACGCCACTTCCGCCAAAACCAGCTCGAAAACGAAGACCGGACGGTCGAGACCGAGGGTTTTCGACAATTCTGGGTGGATAGCACCAACGTAACCTACTTCTCGACCATCACGCTCGATGCGCGCGGTTTGACCCGGATGCAACGCAGGATGGTTGCCCGGCACGAAGGTGAACGCGTCCAGTGCACCGGCAAAGCCCAGCACTGCTTCCACGTCGGCTTTGACGTCGAAGAAGTCCACTGCATCGCGACCTTGCGCCCAGCCTTCCGGCAGACGGCTACCGCACACCACACCGGCCAGCATCGGCTCTTGCTTCAGACCTTCCAGCTGACCAACGAAGCGCAGGCCGCTTTCGAACAGGCGCACGCGATCTTGTTGACGATTCAGGTTGTGCTGAAGCGCCTTGACCAGACCTGGCCACAGGGACGAGCGCATGGCAGCCATGTCGTTCGAAATCGGGTTGGCCAGCAGCAGCGGTTCGACGCCCGGATTAAACAGCTCGAACTGTTTCGGATCGATGAAGCTATAGGTGATCGCTTCCTGATAACCACGGGCCACCAGCAGACGGCGCAGCTCAGGCAGATCGCTCCGAGCCTCAGCCTTGGCTTGCGGCGCCAGACGGGCTTGCGGGTAGCGAACCGGCAGACGGTTGTAGCCGTACAGACGGGCCAGCTCTTCGATCAGGTCGACTTCGAGGCTGATATCGAAGCGAAAGCTTGGCACTTCTACGCGCCACTGCCCTGCCCCATCGGCAGAAATGGTCAGACCCAAAGCGCTGAGCAGACGCTCTACTTCGGTCGAATCCATTTCCATACCCAGCATCTGGGTGATGCGCTGGGCACGCAAAGTGATCGGCGCGATCGACGGCAAGTGCTGCTCGCTGACGGTTTCGATGATCGGACCGGCTTCGCCGCCAGTGATGTCCAGCAGCAGGCCTGTGGCGCGCTCCATGGCTTCACGGGCCAGTTGCCAATCCACACCACGCTCGTAGCGGTGCGAGGCGTCGGTGTGCAGGCCGTAGGAACGCGCTTTGCCAGCGACCGCAATCTGGTCGAAGAACGCGCTTTCCAGGAAGACGTCGCGAGTGGTCGCAGACACACCGCTGTGCTCGCCGCCCATCACGCCGGCAATGGCCAAGGCGCGGGAGTGGTCGGCGATTACCAGCGTATCGCTACGCAGGCTGACTTCCTGACCGTCGAGCAATACCAGCTTCTCGCCTTCATCGGCCATGCGCACGCGGATGCCGCCATTGATTTCAGCGAGATCGAACGCGTGCAGCGGTTGACCCAGTTCCAGCATCACGTAGTTAGTGATGTCGACGGCAGCGTCGATGCTGCGCACGTCGGCACGACGCAGACGCTCGACCATCCACAGCGGCGTAGGCTTGGACAGATCGACGTTGCGGATCACCCGACCGAGGTAACGTGGGCAAGCCGCTGGTGCCAGGACTTCAACCGAGCGCACTTCATCGTGCACGGCTGGAACAGTCGCAACGACAGGGCGTGTGACTTCAGCAGCGTAGAGCGCGCCGACTTCACGGGCCAGACCAGCCAGGGACAGGCAGTCGCCGCGGTTCGGGGTCAGATCGACCTCAATGCTCGCGTCGTCCAGGCTCAGGTACTCACGAATATCCTGACCGACAGGAGCATCGGCCGGTAATTCCATCAGACCATCATTGCCTTCACCGACTTGCAGCTCGGCCTGGGAGCACAGCATGCCGTTGGATTCAACGCCACGCAGCTTGGCTTTCTTGATCTTGAAGTCGCCTGGCAGCTCGGCACCGATCATGGCGAACGGGATTTTCAGGCCCGGACGCACGTTTGGCGCGCCGCATACTACCTGGAAAGTCTGCGAGCCATTGCTGACCTGGCACACGCGCAGCTTGTCGGCGTCCGGGTGTTGCTCGGTGCTCAGCACTTCGCCCACGACCACACCACTGAATTCACCGGCGGCCGGCGTTACGCTATCGACCTCAAGACCGGCCATCGACAGACGAGCAACCAGCTCGTCGCGACTTACCTGCGGGCTTACCCAGCCGCGCAGCCATTGTTCACTGAATTTCATCCTGCTCTCCTAAAAATTCGTTACGACTAGCGAAATTGCGCAAGGAACCGCAAGTCGTTGTCGAAGAACAGACGCAAGTCATTCACGCCGTAACGCAGCATGGCCAGACGCTCAACGCCCATGCCGAAGGCGAAGCCCGAGAACTCTTCCGGGTCGATCCCGGACATACGCAGCACGTTCGGGTGAACCATCCCGCAGCCCATGACTTCCAGCCAGCCAGTCTGCTTGCAGACACGGCAGCCTTTACCGCTGCACATCACGCACTCCATGTCGACTTCGGCGGACGGCTCGGTGAACGGGAAGAACGAAGGACGGAAGCGCACTGCCAGTTCTTTTTCGAAGAACACACGCAGAAATTCCTCGATGGTCCCTTTCAGGTCGGCGAAGTTGATATCGCGGTCGACCAGCAGGCCTTCGACCTGGTGGAACATCGGAGAATGGGTGATATCCGAGTCGCAACGATAAACACGGCCTGGGCAGACGATGCGGATCGGCGGCTGTTTCGATTCCATGGTGCGGACCTGTACCGGCGAGGTATGGGTGCGCAGCAGCATGTTCGCATTGAAATAGAAGGTGTCATGCATCGCACGGGCCGGGTGATGGCCTGGGATGTTGAGCGCCTCGAAGTTGTGGTAATCGTCTTCGACCTCAGGGCCTTCGGCGATGCCGTAGCCGATGTGAGTGAAGAACTGTTCGATACGTTCCAGAGTGCGGGTAACCGGATGCAGACCACCAGAGGTCTGACCACGGCCAGGCAGGGTCACGTCAATGGACTCGGCGGAAAGTTTGGCGGCTAGATCAGCCTCTTCAAACAACGCCTTGCGCGCATTGAGAACCTCTGTGACACGCTCCTTGGCAACGTTGATCAGGGCGCCGACCTGCGGACGCTCTTCTGCCGGCAAATTCCCCAGGGTCTTCATCACCTGAGTCAACTCGCCCTTCTTGCCAAGGTAGTGAACCCGGATTTGCTCCAGGGCATTGATATCTTCAGCGCTTTGCACAGCCTCTAGTGCTTGAGAGACCAGCGCATCCAGGTTTTCCATGTACAGACTCCAGATACAAAATAGGGGAAGAGCTTAAAGGCTCTTCCCCTATTTATGACGTTTAACACCTGGCCCCACAGAGGTGAAGCCGGGTGACTGTCGGGGGTACTTAAGCCAAGGTGGCTTTAGCTTTCTCGACAATCGCAGCAAACGCCGCTTTTTCGTTCACTGCCAGATCAGCCAGAACCTTACGGTCGATCTCGATGGACGCTTTTTTCAGGCCGGCGATGAAACGGCTGTAGGACAGACCGTTGATACGAGCACCAGCGTTGATACGAGCGATCCACAGAGCGCGGAACTGACGTTTTTTCTGACGACGGTCACGGTAGGCGTATTGGCCTGCCTTGATTACCGCTTGCTTGGCAACACGGAATACGCGTGAACGCGCGCCGTAGTAGCCTTTAGCAAGTTTCAGAATTTTTTTGTGACGCTTACGGGCAATGACGCCACGCTTTACACGAGCCATGAGTTACTTCCTCTATTCTTAACCAAAAATTAGCAAAGGCGCAGCATGCGCTTGACTTTTGCAACGTCAGACGGATGCAGCAAGCTGCTACCGCGCAGTTGACGCTTACGCTTAGTCGACATTTTGGTCAGGATGTGGCTCTTGAAAGCGTGTTTGTGCTTGATACCGTTAGCAGTTTTCAGAAACCGCTTAGCAGCACCACTTTTAGTCTTCATCTTTGGCATGTTCGGATACTCCGCATTCAGTTGATAAACATAACCGCAAGGCCTGCCGTGCCCTGGTGGTTACTTCTTCTTTTTCGGGGCGATGACCATGATCAGTTGGCGTCCTTCCATCTTAGGATGCTGTTCGACCGAACCGTACTCGAGCAGGTCACCTTCAACCCGCTTGAGGAGTTCCATCCCCAGCTCCTGGTGGGCCATCTCACGACCGCGGAATCTCAACGATACCTTGGCCCTGTCCCCATCACTCAGGAAACGTACCAGGTTGCGCAGTTTTACCTGGTAATCCCCTTCCTCCGTCCCTGGACGAAACTTGATTTCTTTAACCTGAATTTGCTTCTGGTTTTTCTTCGCTGCAGCAACCTGCTTCTTCTTTTCGAAGATCGATTTGCCGTAGTCCATCAGCTTGCAAACAGGGGGCACTGCATCGGCGGAAATTTCCACCAAATCCAGTTTGGCTTCTTCAGCCTTAAGAAGCGCGTCTTCAATTGACACAATCCCAAGCTGCTCGCCTTCAGCCCCAATTAACCGAACCTCGCGTGCCGAGATATTCTCGTTGATCGGGGCTTTCGGTGCAGCTCGTTTATCTTGTCTCATTTCACGCTTAATAGTAATTACTCCGAATCTGGGCGACCACGCCGGGAAACCGCTTGAGCGAGGAATTCAGCGAATTGAGCGACGGGCATCGAGCCCAGGTCAGCACCTTCACGTGTACGCACAGCGACAGTCTGCATTTCGACTTCCCGATCTCCGATAACCAAGAGATAGGGAACCTTGAGCAAAGTATGCTCGCGGATTTTAAAGCCGATCTTTTCATTTCTCAAGTCGGACTTGGCACGAAATCCGCTTTGATTGAGAGTTTTTTCAACTTCAGCGGCAAAATCTGCCTGTTTATCAGTGATATTCATGATCACTGCCTGAGTCGGAGCCAGCCACGCAGGGAACGCGCCCTCGTAATGCTCGATCAGAATCCCGATGAAACGTTCGAAAGAACCCAGGATCGCCCGGTGCAACATAACCGGGTGCTTGCGACTGTTGTCTTCGGAGACGTATTCGGCTCCCAGACGGATCGGCAGGTTAAAATCGAGCTGCAAGGTACCACATTGCCAGACACGACCAAGGCAATCTTTTAGCGAGAACTCGATTTTCGGACCGTAGAAAGCACCCTCGCCTGGCTGCAGATCGTACGGAAGGCCCGCACTATCAAGGGCTGCGGCCAGCGCGGATTCTGCGCGATCCCACAACTCATCGGAGCCAACGCGTTTTTCCGGACGAGTGGAAAGCTTCAGCTCGATGTCCTTGAAGCCGAAGTCGGCATAGACATCCAGAGTCAGCTTGATGAACGCAGCGGACTCAGCCTGCATTTGCTCTTCAGTACAGAAGATGTGTGCGTCATCCTGAGTGAATGCGCGCACTCGCATAATGCCGTGCAAGGCACCAGACGGCTCGTTACGGTGACAGGCACCGAACTCGGCCAGACGCATTGGCAGCTCGCGGTAGCTTTTCAAACCCTGATTGAACACTTGCACGTGGCAAGGGCAGTTCATCGGCTTGATCGCGTAATCGCGGCTTTCCGACTCAGTGGTGAACATGTTCTCGGCGTAGTTCGCCCAGTGCCCGGACTTCTCCCAGAGGCTGCGGTCAACGACCTGAGGAGTTTTGATCTCCAGGTAGCCGTTGTCGCGCTGAACCTTGCGCATGTACTGCTCAAGCACCTGGTAAAGAGTCCAGCCATTCGGATGCCAGAAAACCATGCCCGGTGCTTCTTCCTGGGTATGGAACAGGCCGAGACGCTTCCCAAGCTTGCGATGGTCGCGCTTTTCAGCTTCTTCAATACGCTGGATATAGGCGGCTAGTTGCTTCTTGTCTGCCCAGGCGGTGCCGTAAACGCGCTGCAATTGCTCGTTTTTAGCATCGCCACGCCAGTAGGCGCCGGACAACTTGGTCAGTTTGAATGACTTCAGGAAGCGCGTGTTCGGCACGTGCGGGCCACGGCACATGTCGACGTATTCTTCGTGATAGTACAGGCCCATGGCCTGTTCATTCGGCATGTCTTCGACCAGACGCAGCTTATAGTCTTCGCCGCGGGCAGTGAACACGTCGATCACTTCGGCACGCGGAGTGACTTCCTTGATGACGTCGTAATCTTTCTCGATCAGCAGGTGCATACGCTGTTCGATGGCCGCCAGGTCGTCTGGCGTGAAAGGACGCTCGTAAGCGATGTCGTAATAGAAGCCTTCATCGATGACCGGACCGATGACCATCTTCGCCGTTGGGTACAGCTGCTTGACCGCGTGGCCAATCAGGTGGGCGCAAGAGTGGCGAATGATCTCCAGCCCCTCTTCATCCTTTGGCGTAATGATTTGCAGGGTCGCGTCGCTGCCGATCACGTCACTGGCATCGACCAGTTTGCCGTTGACCTTGCCAGCTACGGTGGCCTTGGCCAGACCAGCACCAATGGATGCGGCGACCTCGGCGACAGAAACCGGATGATCGAATGAACGTTGACTGCCGTCGGGAAGAGTAATAGTTGGCATGGCGCCTCCTCTCCTAGTGGTGACCCCTACCAAAGGTCACGTGGGTTGGGATGAGCCAGTACAAGATCCGATCCAGGCCATTCAATAACGAACGCCTGCCTTACAGCGGCAGGAGCCTTGCGGCCAACCGGAAAACCGAACCAGAGTGACTGGGATTCAAATCAGGGTTATTCGTGCAGTTGCCGCTGCCGGGACTGAATGTCAGCCAGAGCCTGCAAAAGCACGAGCGAAGAATCCTAGCACAGATGAACGGTCGTCGATGCACCCGCGCCTTATGCCAGCGTAAAACGACGTTTTTTATGCCAGAGTGCTGAACTTGAACCCGGTTTTATCCATCAGATAACAAGACATTTGACCCACAAGGAGCATCCAAGCATGCGTCTGAATCGTTTATTCGCAGTAGTCGCCCCTATCGTCCTTCTGCTGCCTCTGGCGGCCCATGCCGATTGGCCGAAGGGCGAGCGGGAAAAATACATGGCGCAATGCATTCCTGCTGCCGCACAGAAGATTGGTGATGCACAGGCAAAAGCAGTCTGTGCGTGTGGCGCCGATCAAATCAAATCGTATCCTGCCAAAGACCTTACGGCATTGATGAACGGCACGGCCAGCAAGGAACTGGGGGAAGAGGCGATGCAAAAAATTGCCAAGTGCAAGGCAGATACCGGTACGAAAAAATAAGCCTGAGGAAGCACTGTTCAGGTCTGAAATGACTGAAAAAAGGGCCCGAATACCGGGATCTCAGACATTTTATGCAAGTTTTACAGCTTTTTTATCGTCTTTACTTTTGGCTGAAAGCCTTTTAAACCGGGGCTTCCAGCCAGATCAAGCAGCAAAGAATGTACAGTTGAAGGGCAAACAGCACCTACAGGGGGCTCCCAAACCGTACATTTCGACTATGATAGTCCCGTGTGCCCAGTTGGCCTGAGCAGCACAGCACTACTGAAAATATATGTTTCTTGGAGATACACCATGTCTAATCGCCAAACCGGCACCGTTAAATGGTTCAACGATGAAAAAGGCTTCGGCTTCATCACTCCTCAAGGTGGCGGTGACGACCTGTTCGTACACTTCAAAGCTATCGAAAGCGACGGTTTCAAAAGCCTGAAAGAAGGCCAGACCGTTTCCTTCGTGGCTGAGAAAGGCCAAAAGGGTATGCAAGCTGCACAGGTTCGCGCTGAGTAATTTCTCCGCGATCTAAAAAAACCCCGTCCATGTGACGGGGTTTTTTATGCGCCTAAGAAAAGCCGGAAGCGATCAGCCGCAGTTGATGCGAGTGATCACCAGGTTTTCATCGGTGTTGAGGTTCAGGCGATCTGAGCGATATTCAAGGGTTACCATGTCGTTCGGCTTGAGGATTCGCGCGTTCTGCGCCCCTGAACGCGTGCGAGCCTGCTCCAGAAGCTCAGGCGAGGCCTTCTTGCCAATGGCGAATTCGGCGGCTTTAGACTCACAGCGACTGTGTCCGGTCTCGGTAGCCACAGGGTCTTTTGCTGACTCCGCAGTATTGCAACCCGTCAAAATGACTGCAGCTAACAAAGTACCGAATGACGCGAGCTTCCAAGGCATGAAGCCTCCTTTTGCAAAAATAGGTAGAGATCGTGCGACAGCTGATTTGGCTTTTGGTTTCAAAGGAATGCTGGCACTTTGCCACTTCCTTCCAGCCGACGGTAAGTTTGCCTTAGCTGGCACGCAGCGTTCATTACTGAATCGTGACTGAATATGAGCAATGATCAGTAGATGTCGATGTAGTCGAGAGGTGGATTTGGCCAGTTCTGCTTCAGCGCATTGAATATCTGCATGACCCAGACCGCGTCACTTGCAGCTACCGCACCGACGTAGCCAGATCCCTTCGCCCAGGTTTCCAGACGAAACAAAAGACCTTCAATATCGGTACCGCCCACCACGCCTGAAGAAATGTAGGCAATACCGGCCTTGGTGACCCGCAACTGGGTATGCGTATCATCGCTGGCAGAAGCCAACAGTTGGCGCACAGCCTCAAGCGTCAAACCGTCAGGAGTGCTCAAATCGATCTGCACAGTGCTTTCCTTGAAAATAATCAAAGCCCAAGTGTCGCATAGCCCTCCCGTCATGCCTAAGTCGGAGTGCCAAAAGCCTCGCAAGATGTTTAACTCAGCACAGTCCCAACCACTAGGATAGACGACCAAGCATTGCTCGGCCTATTCAGACCTCGCGAGTTCCTCATGACAACCGTAACCATCGACGCCGACATCAAAGCCAAATGGCCTCAAGGGCATTGCTCCTACAGCCCTGGCAGCCCTGAAGAACTGGCCATCATCGGTATCGACCTGCTAGTCAAAGAACTGGGGACACAGGCCGCCCAAGCGTTTATCGCGCAGGTATTCGAAAAATACCCGGCCAATCACATGGGCGCGCCGCACACTGAAAGGGAGTAACACCCCACAAGCTGGCACCTGCGGGGCCGAAGCTTACTTAAGACGAGCGAGACGCGCCGTCAACAAGTCGAAGAAGCCTTGGGCATCCCCGTTCTCAACCCAGAACACGTTCTTTTCCTGCTTCAGGCCGTCGTACCAGTCGACGACGGTCTGACCAAAGGTCGGGCCTTTGCGGCTGTCGATCACCATGTTTACGTGGCGCCCCGTGAACAATTCAGGCTTGAGCAGATAAGCGATGACAGTAGCATCATGTACCGGACCGCCCGGGATACCGTAGTGTTCCATATCGCCTTTGACGTACTCGTTGAGGATATCGCCCACCACCTTGCTGGCATTGGTGCCTAGCGCCGCGATCTTATTCAGACGCTCTTCGCTGGTCAGCACCTTGTGGGTCACGTCCAGCGGCAGGTAGGTCAGCTTGACGCCGCTTTTGAGGACTACTTCAGCGGCCTGCGGATCGGCAAACAGATTGAATTCAGCGACCGGGGTGATGTTGCCGCCGTTGAAGTGCGCGCCCCCCATGACCACCACTTCCTTGATGCCCTGGGTAATGTCCGGCGCCTGAATCAGCGCCAGCGCCAGGTTAGTCTGCGGCCCCAACATGGCAATCGTGATGCTGTGGGGTTTGGCTGCGCGCAAAGTGTCGATCAGGTAATTGACCGCGTTACCCTTGGCCAACCCTTCTTTGGGCTCGTGCACCGTCACACCCGAAATACCTTCCTTGCCATGAATATTCTCGGCATAGATCGGCGTACGCAACAAAGGCTTAGGCGCACCGGCGTATACCGGCACTTCTTCGCGCCCTGCCCACTCACGAGCCAAACGTGCATTACGTGAAGTCTTGTCCAGTCGCACATTACCGGCAACGGTCGTGAGCGCGCGAATGTTCAGTTCTTCAGGCGATGCCAGGGCAAACAACAAAGCAACGACGTCATCGGCACCCGGATCGGTGTCGATGATCAAATCTATTTTTTCCGCCGCCTGGGCGCTTGTAGCGGTGATCAATGACAAAAGCAGCACACTCCGGATCAGGTGTTGCAGTAGTTGAGCATAGCGGTGCATAGCGCACTCCTTGTGCGTGAAAAAACCGGGGTGGGATACAGCGATCTAAAACGTTACCCCCGCGACCAAAACGATGTTGCAGTACGGCTGACATTCGCCGGTACGAACAATCGCCCGCGCTTGTCGGCTGAGGGTTTTGAATGCCTCATGACTCAGCAACGTACGCTTGCCCAATGCTGCCTTGGCCGTCAGCTCGTCAATGACCTGAAGCGCGGGTGGTTGCTTGAGCAGGATTTCTTCGGCCAGCACATGGCTTTCCACCTGCATTTCGCTGAGCACGATCTGCAAGGTGCTGACGAAGTCCGGAATGCCCATGGTCAACGCCAGGTCGATCAACTCGACACCCGGCGGCACGGGTAAACCGGCATCGCCGATTACCACCATATCGCCATGACCCAGGGAGGCAATCAATCGCGACAACGCGATGTTGAGTAACGGGGTCTTTTTCATGAGGGGCTAATGGCCTGTACGTCGGACAAGGTTGGAATGGAAGGTTGGGCGCCCGCTCGAGTGACCGACAACGCCGCAGCGATCTGACCGAAGCGAATCGCCTCGGCCTCACTTTTACCGGACGCCAGCGCTGCGGCAAAACCGCCGACGAAGGTGTCGCCTGCTGCCGTCGTATCGACTGCCTTGACCTTGGGCGCCGGGAAATGCTCGACGCGTTGCCCATTGGCGAACAATGAACCTTGGGCTCCGAGGGTAATGATGACTTTGCCAGCGCCCGCAGCAATCAATCGACTCGCCGCAGCTTCAGCGGTTTTCAGCGAATCTACAGGTAGGCCGCTCAAGGCCGCCGCCTCGCTTTCGTTGGGAATCAGGTAGTCGATGGACGAATACCATTCAGCCGGAAGTGGACTGCTCGCAGGGGCCGGATTGAGAATCATGGTCTTGCCCAGTTCACGACCGCGCTTGAGGGTGTAGCCCACGGTCTGCATGGGTACTTCGAGCTGGCAAATAATCACATCAGCCGCCTGCAACACCGAGTCAAAACCTGTGACCACTTCGGGCGTAAGCAACCCATTAGCGCCCGCAACGATCACGATCGCGTTCTGGCTGCTGTCATCGACCACAATCAGCGCCACGCCACTGGAACCTTCGACTGTCGTCACCGCCTGGCAATCGATCTGCTCGGCCAGCAGCGCCGCTCGCAGTTGCACGCCATAGCCATCGGTGCCAACACAGCCGACCATCGACACTTCGGCGCCCAGCCGTGCTGAAGCGACGGCCTGGTTCGCGCCTTTGCCGCCGGAGACCGTGGCAAACGACTCGCCAATCAGCGTTTCACCGGCCCGAGGCAGCCGCTTGGCCCGAGTGACCAGGTCCATGTTCAGGCTGCCTACTACCACTACTTTTGCTGGCATACGTCAGTACTCGTTAATTCGTTTCAGCGGAATTCGGCGAACACGCCAGATAGCGGCGCAGTCGACTCTCGCAAGACAATGCTTGGTGTCACGATGCGTTGATCGGTCGCAAGTGCCGGTGTCGCGATCCGTCGTAAAAGAACCTCCGCCGCCATCTCACCCAACTGCAGGATCGATTGGCCCACTGTCGTTAATGCCGGATAGACATATCGGCTCATCTGGATATCGTCGAAGCCAATGACCGAGAGCTCGCTCGGCACGCGAATATGGCGCTCAGCCGCCGCACGCAACACACCGATACCGATCATGTCGTTACCGGCAAATATGGCACTGGGCGGATTCTTTTCCAGCAACGTGGCAGCAGCGCTATAGCCGCCGTTACTGGTGAAGTCGCTTTCCAGCATCCGCTCTTGTGGCACTTCAACACCCGCCTCTTTCAACGCCCGGCAGTAACCGGCCAGACGCATTTGCGCCACGCTGGTATGCGCCGGACCACCGATGCAGGCGATATCCCGATGCCCCAGTTCCAGCAAGTGCCGTGTCGCCAGATAGGCACCGTATTCGTGATCGATGCGCACCAGATCCGCATCGACTCCCTCCAGGCCACGGTCGACAATCACCATGGGCGTGCGCACTGCGGCCAGACCTGCAGCCAGACCGGCATCACCGCCAGCCGAAGCGACGATCAAGCCATCGATTCGCTTTTCCAGCAGCACCCGCAGATAGCTGCGTTGCTTGTCTGGATTGTCATCGGAGTTGCACAGAATCACGCAGTAGCCGTTACGCTCGCAGTAATCCTCAATGCCCCGAGCCAGTTCGGCGAAGTACGGGTTGAGGCTGTTGGGCACCAGCAAACCGATGGTCGCCGTGGTCTTCGCTTTCAACGAACGAGCCACGGCGCTGGGCACGTAGTCCAGACTCTTGATCGCCGCTTCGACTTTGACCCTGACCTCTTCGCTGACCGGCCGCGTTTTGTTTACCACGTGAGAAACCGTGGTGTAGGAAATCCCCGCCAGCGCTGCTACATCTTTGATCGTTGCCATGACTCAAACCCGCCGACGTGCGCGTTGACTGCGATAAGTATCGAGCACCACCGCCACCACAATGACCGCGCCAGTGATGATGCGCTTGGTCGGCTCGGTTGCGCCGATTTGCGCAAGACCTGCAGCCAGTACAGAAATGATCAAGACGCCAAAAAAGGTGCTGATGACCGAGCCTCGTCCGCCCATGAGACTGGTGCCGCCGATGACGACAGCGGCGATCACTTGCAGCTCCAGCCCGGAGCCGGCATTCGGGTCCGCCGCTTCCAGACGGGAGATCTGAAACAGTGCCGCCACACCGGCCAACAGCCCCATCAGGCTGAATACCAGGATCTTGTAAGGTTTTGGATTGATGCCCGCCAGACGCACTGCTTCTTCGTTGGTGCCAATGCCGATCAGGTAGCGACCGAACACCGTGCGCGTCAACACCGCCTGAGCAATGAAGATGATCAACAACGCAATGATGAACGACGGCGAAATGCCGAAGGCAATCGGATTGGACAGCCAGGCAAAAGCATCACCGATATAGGCGGTGCGCGAGCCAGTCATCTGGTAAGCCACGCCGCGAGCCATTTCCAGCACGCCTAGCGAAACGATGAACGAAGGAATGCGCCAGGCCACGGTGATCGAACCCGTGATGGTCCCCGCTAAAGCAGCGACGGCCATGCCGAGCAAAGCCGCCGGTAAAACGCTCCAGCCCCAGCCGAGGATCGCCACACTGACTGCCGAAGCTGCCAGTGCCAGTACCGAACCGACTGACAGGTCGATACCGCCAATGATCAAGACGAAGGTCATGCCGACAGCCAACACCATCAAATCCGGAATCTGGTTGGCCAGCGTGCTGAAGGTGTCGTAGGACAGAAAATGACTGCTCAGGGTCGAGAACAGGGCAATCATCGCCAGCAAGGCGCCGGCCAGGCCCAGATAGGTGCCCAAGCCGTAATAGTTGCCACTACGTTTGCTGGCAGAAAGAGCAGTTGTCATGGAATGTCCCTAGGCGCCGCTTCATTGAGCGACGCATCACGTTTTTGGTAGCCGGCAAATGCGGCAGCAAGCAGTTCATCCTGGGTCCAGCTGTCGCGTTCGAAGGTCTCGATCAAGCGTCCGGCGGAAAGTACACCAATCCGGTCGCAGATCAGCATCAACTCGCGCAGATCGCTGGAGACCACCACCAACGCCTTGCCCTGGCGGGTCAATTCACCCAGCAAGCCGTAGATATCGAACTTGGCGCCAACGTCGATCCCTCGGGTCGGCTCATCGAACAGCAGGACCGAGCAATCGCGCTCAAGCCAGCGGCCGATCACGACTTTCTGTTGATTGCCGCCGGACAGCTCGGACACCAACTGTGCTGGGCTGGAACTGCGAATCCGCATGGCGTCGATTTGACGCTGAGCCAGAGCCGCCTCGTCACCACCGTTGACGATTCCGCCACTGGAGATGACCGGCATATTGCCCAGGGCAATATTGGCGCTGATCGACTGAGTCAGCAGCAGGCCTTCGCCCTTGCGATCTTCAGTGATCAAGGCAATCCCGTGCCCCACGGCATCGGTCGGCGAACGGATGCTGACGACCTGCGCCGGGGAACCCAGCGCTACGGTGCCGCTGTCTGCAATGTCAGCACCGAAAATCAAACGCAGCAGCTCGGTGCGCCCTGCCCCGATCAGCCCGGAGATACCAAAGATCTCGCCGCTGCGCACCTCGAAGGAGACGTCTCGGACCTTGTCCGAACGGGTCAGCCCTTTGACCGTCAAGGCAGGCGCGCCAATCTGGCGTGGTCCCAGGTCAATGTGTTCGCCCAGCTCGCGGCCGACCATCAGGTTGACCAGTTGCTCACTGTTGTAATTGCCCATCGGCTCGACGCAGACCAGGCAACCGTCACGCAGCACCGCAATGCGTTGTGCGACACGGGCCAGTTCTTCAAGTCGATGGGAGATATAAATGATCGCCACACCGCGAGCTTGCAGGCGGATGATTTGCTCAAAGAGCATTTCGACTTCACGGGCCGTCAGCATCGCGGTCGGCTCATCAAGGATCAACACATGACAATCGCCAATCAGGTTGCGGGCAATTTCGACCATTTGCTGATGACCAATGCCCAACTCGCCGACCAGCGTGTCTGGATCGATCGCATCCAGCCCGACCTGAGCCATCGCTTCAATGGCCGCCTTGCGCAGTTGCTTGCGACTGATCCAGCCGCCACGGCTGGGCAGATTGTCGAGAAACAGGTTTTCGGCGACGGACAAGGTCGGCAGCAGGTTGAGCTCCTGCATGACCATGCGGATCCCCAGATCCTCGGCCTGCGTCCGGCTTCCCGGACGGTAATCCTGACCATTGAACTGCATCTGACCTGTGGTCGGCGTGACCAGGCCACCGATGATTTTCGACAGGGTACTTTTGCCGGCGCCGTTTTCACCGGTCAACGCCAGCACTTCACCGCGCATCAACGTCAGGTCGATGTCGGTCAGTACCGGCTGAGTATAGGTCTTGCCGATACCCCTGACCGAGAGGACAGCGTTCGGGGCGAAAACTGACATAAGAAACTCTCCATGCGCTCGCCCGAATGAGCGAGCGCCGTTGTGTCGCCAGAATGACTATTTGGTGACGAGTTCAACCGGAGTTTCGATCACGCCATTGGCGCCGCCGTCGACCTTCTGACCCTTGAGGATTTTCAGCGCCGTTTCGATACCGAATACAGCCTGCTTGGCTGCGAACTGGTCTGCGGTCGCCAGTACACGCCCATCTTTGAGCATTGGCTTGATGGCATTGATGTTGTCGTAACCAACCACCTGAACCTTGCCCGCCTTGCCCGCTGCACGCACTGCGGAGACAGCGCCGACAGCCATGCTGTCATTGCCGGCCAGCAGGGCTTTGAGGTTTGGATACTCGCTCAACATGGCTGCAGCGACGCGGTTGCCAGCGTTGATTTCCCAGTCACCGGATTGCAGAGAAACCACCTTGATCTGCGCAGCTTCCATCGCGTCCTTGAAGCCTGCGGTGCGCTGCTGTGCATTGGTGGTGGTGGAAACACCTTCGATGATGCCGACTTCATCACCCGCCTTCAGCTGCTTGGCCAGGTACTCACCGACCAGACGGGCGCCCTTGCGGTTATCCGGCCCTACGAAAGGCACGCTGATGTTTTTGCTTTTGAGCACACCGACATCCAGTTGGTTATCGATGTTGATGACCGTGATACCGGCGTCGACCGCTTTCTTGATCACCGGCACCATCGCTTTCGAGTCGGCCGGTGCAATGATCAGCGCGTTAACCCTGGAGACGATCATTTGCTCGACAATACGAATCTGGTTGGCCGTATCCGTCTCGTCTTTGATCCCATTGGAAATCAAATCGAAATCTGTGGAGTGCGCTTTCTGGTAGCTCTTGGCGCCGTCTTCCATGGTCAGGAAGAATTCGTTGGCCAGGGATTTCATGACCAGGGCGACTTTGGGTTTTTCAGGGGTGTCGGCGAAGGCCGAGGAAAGAGGCAGCGCGGCGGATGCAGTTGCAAACATAGCGACAGCGAGAAGACGTCCAGCGAATGGCAGCTTCATGGGTTCACTCCGTTCTTATGATTATTGTGAGCAACGCTTGCGCTGGATTACGGCTTCGACAGCCGTTAATCACAGCGACACTGGACGAGACAAGATTTCCAGCCTGATCAAAACGATCACCTGAAACTCGCGCAAACGTTTGCGTAGATCAAACTATGCGAACCCTGCTGACATTTGTCAACGACAAGAAAACACCATTTTTTGAGAAGGCGTTCAGAAGACGCACTAACACCGCGGACGAAAAATTCAGGCCCGCGCGCTGTGCAGGGTGAATGTACTCAGTGACTCAAGCAGTCGTGTTGATCAAGGCACCCGCCGTCGAACCCTTGCTTAACTCCTTGAGCAAAGCGCTCGCAACTTCTTGCAGGGCGCCACTGGTGCCGACTATTTGTCCTTGAATGCCCATCACCACCGTAGTTTTAGCTTCCGGGGTCGGGTAACGCGCAGCCTGAGCCGATGCCAACTGTTGTTGTTGCTGCCTCAGGAGCTCCTGAAGCTCCTTCATTCGTTTAAGCAGTGTCTGCACTGTAATGCTGGCGCCTCCACCTTCAGCGCCCTGAGTCTCAGCCCCGCCAGAGCCGGCCTTGACCTTGCCACTCTCTTTGTCATCCCCCGTCGCGGTTTCAGCCGTGGCCTTGCTCAGCGCCTCAACGGTGGCAGGTGACTTGCCGTTGATGGTGATCGCGCCTGCAGCAGGGAAACCTATAGAGAAAGACATGTGAACTCCTGAAAAAAAAAAATCCTAAAAAGGTATCGACCTCCAGGGGGATTTCTTTACTTCGCAATCGAGCGGGATAAATCAGCTGTTGTCGCAGGATTTTCGTACTACCGAACGCAAATCCTCCACATAGTCGGAAAACCGGACACCGGTCTGCATCACGAAACAAATAAATAATAAAAAAATGATATATATCAAATAGTTAAATTATTTTTTCCGACAAGAGATGTCTGGTACAGATCCTGCTCTCCTCCAAGACCCCACGGCATTCAGATCTGCCTGGGGTGTTTCTAGATGAACCTGCATCAGCATCGTCATTACAACTAGAGAGAAAAATAATGAAATCTGCTTTCAATACCTTTGTTCCGGGCGCCTTGGCCCTCCTGCTGCTACTCCCTACCGCGCTACAAGCAAAAGAAGTCGAAACCAAACAAAAACTGGCTAACGTCGTGATCCTCGCTACCGGCGGGACTATCGCCGGGGCCGGCGCCAGTGCCGCCAACAGCGCCACTTATCAAGCGGCTAAAGTGGGTATCGATCAGTTGATTGCTGGCGTTCCCGAGCTGAGTCAATTGGCCAATGTGCGTGGCGAACAAGTCATGCAAATCGCGTCGGAAAGCATCACTAACGAAAACCTGCTGCAACTGGGTCGCCGCGTCGCGGAACTGGCCGACAGCAAAGACGTCGATGGCATCGTCATTACTCACGGTACTGACACCCTGGAAGAGACCGCATACTTCCTTAACCTGGTGGAAAAAACCGACAAGCCAATCGTGGTCGTTGGCTCGATGCGCCCAGGTACCGCCATGTCTGCCGACGGCATGCTGAACCTGTACAACGCCGTCGCGGTCGCCAGCAGCAAAGATGCGCATGGCAAAGGTGTACTGGTCACCATGAACGATGAGATCCAGTCGGGTCGTGATGTGAGCAAGATGATCAACATCAAGACCGAAGCCTTCAAAAGCGCTTGGGGCCCGCTGGGCATGGTGGTCGAAGGCAAATCCTATTGGTTCCGCCTGCCAGCCAAGCGCCACACCATGGATTCCGAATTCGACATCAAAACCATCAAGAGCCTGCCTGACGTCGAAATTGCTTACTCCTATGGCAATGTCAGCGACACCGCTTACAAGGCCCTGGCTCAATCTGGCGCTAAAGCCATCATCCATGCCGGCACTGGCAATGGCTCGGTCTCTTCACGCGTCGTCCCCTCCTTGCAGGCGTTGCGTAAGGACGGCGTACAGATCATTCGTTCTTCCCACGTCAATGCGGGTGGTTTTGTACTGCGTAACGCAGAGCAGCCTGATGACAAATACGACTGGGTCGTTGCTCATGACCTGAACCCGCAAAAAGCCCGCATCCTGGCAATGGTCGCTCTGACCAAGACTCAGGACAGCAAAGAACTGCAACGGATGTTCTGGGAATACTGATTCACCTCGCCCGACCTGATCAGGTCGGGCATCTGTCGCAACCACTTGCCTGTTCTGGTGAGTGGTTCTAAAGCGCCTCCCCTTGTTGATCCCGCCCTTCACCGCTGTGCTCCTGCGTCCTGCAAAAAAACTGAATCGACTCGCACAAAACGGAATAAATCGCTGTCAGAGGATTTTCCTGAATTTTAAGCAGTTGCGAAAACTCCTACAGTTAAATACTGTATGCACGTACAGCTTACTAAGGATTGTTCCGTGGCCAAACCCTCCGCAGCAACGACTACACCTCAAAACTCCTACGAACGACTGGGATTGCGCGTTCAGAAAATCATCAACTCCCCTAATGCACAAAAAGCCAAAGCCGCACTGATCTTCCGTCTCACGGACGAACCGGTGGATGAATGGGAGCGCTTGCTCGAAGAGATTGCCGAGAACGACAACGTCACCCTCGCCTATCGCGATGATGGCGGCGTGCACATTTTCTGGGTCGTGCCGCAGGAAGACTGAGCCAATGATTGTTCGCTTGTTTGCATTGCTCTGTCTCTTCATCGCAGTAAGCGCCCAGGCCGACGCTCCGCGCACGTTCAATGAAGCCAAAAAAGTTGGCTGGAAGTTGTACGCTCCGCAATCCACCGAGTTTTACTGCGGCTGCAAATACACCGGCAATCGCGTGAATCTTGCGGCCTGTGGTTATGTACCGCGAAAAAACCCCAGCCGTGCCGCGCGCATCGAATGGGAACACATTGTCCCGGCCTGGCAGATCGGTCATCAGCGCCAATGCTGGCAGCAAGGTGGGCGCAAAAACTGCACGCGTCATGACCCAACCTACCAGCGTGCCGAGGCTGACCTGCATAACCTGGTCCCAAGCATCGGCGAGGTGAATGGCGACCGGAGCAACTTCAGTTTTGGCTGGCTACCGGCGCAATCCGGACAGTACGGCTCATGCCTGACTCAGGTCGATTTCAAAGCCAAGAAGGTCATGCCCCGCCCCTCTATTCGCGGCATGATTGCGCGCACCTATTTCTATATGAGCAAGCAATACGGTTTGGCCCTGTCGAAACAGGACCGCCAGCTCTACGAAGCCTGGAATAAAACCTATCCGGTGCAGAGCTGGGAACGCCAACGCAATCAAAGCGTGGCGTGCGTGATGGGCCGCGGCAACGAGTTCGTCGGGCCGGTGAATATGAAAGCCTGCGGTTGAACCACTGCAGAAACGCAAAGGCCCCGGACAACATGTCTCGAGGCCTTTTTTGTTTTCTGACGTGCCGGGATGACCGATCACTGTGCCGCGTGATGCTCAACCACCACTGACTCGATACTGCGATTTTTGGCTCGCTCCAGGCTGGCCGTCAGTTGCACCTGCCTGGCTTCAGCTTCGGCTTTCGAACTGAAAGGGCCAATCAGAATCCGCTCCTTGCCGCCGTCCGCACTTACATAGGAAACGAAGCCGTGCTCGATCAACCAGCCAGTGAGATCGCTCACCGCCTGCACGGTGCCTCCTTTAACCTCCACATCCCACTGTGGCGCTGCCGCAGTCGCCGGGGCTTGTGAAGCCGGAGCAGCCGTAGACGCTGTCTTGTGCTCGACGCTGGTTCCTTCACCACATCCCGCCAGCACCAACACCGCCATTACCATCGCCAGTTTACGCACAGCCTTCCCCTCGAAAATTCAAGTCGGTGATTTTATCACTCACCACCGGCCCATGACCGCCCAAAACCGGCCTTAAAACAACGAGAATGATGCTTATAGCCTCTGTATAGTTGCAGCCGGGAATTAATACAGCGGCTACGCGTCTGAAAGAGGCACCTACAGTGGCACTTCGCAGTAATCTATACATACTACCGACATCTGCATTATCTGAATCAGGTGCCCTACAAAAGCAATCAAGGAGAAGATCATGCTGATACTCACCCGCAAAGTCGGTGAAAGCATAAACATCGGTGACGATATTACGATCACCATTCTGGGCGTTAGCGGCCAACAGGTCAGGATTGGCATCAACGCTCCGAAAGACGTTGCCGTGCATCGCGAGGAAATTTATCAGCGTATCCAGGCAGGACTGACTGCGCCGGACAAACGCGAAACGCCCTGAGCCTCATCAGTAGCCAGCCCTTTCTCTTACAGCAATGGCTGGCGAAAAATCTGAGCATGCTTTCGACTCATCATTCCTTTACGTAAACTCTCCTCCCCCTCTTTGGCAGCGGCGCATGTCCAGGCCGCCACGACCACTGCAATGAGCATTGACCACAACCCGCAAGCCAGGCTTCACCTGCGCGATGCACCGCATTTGCTCACCTGCTTCAGGTTGGCAATCTGCTAACCAAACACTACCCCACGAGCCATACCCGTCGCCGCCACCACAATGACGACGATCAGCAGCGCTTCAATGTGGCTGATCCGGGCGAACAGCGTCGCACGCTGAACATCAATTGAACGCCCTCGACTCAGGGCAACCCGCCATTTTATCAAGGCCACCATAGGGGCAGTCTCAAGCAGCAGGATGATGACGAACAGCGTCATTTTGAGATGAAACAGCGGCTGGTGCAGGTAATAGTCCGTGCCTTTTTCGTACCCGCCAAAGGCGCGAACTCCACCGCTGAGCAAAAGAATCATCGCCGAGATCCCCCACCAATTATCCGCACGTAATACATTCCGGACCTCAGTAGCGCTCACAGCAACGCGACGCAAAGCCGTCCCGCGCGCGAGCACCGCCGCGAAACCCGTTGCAAATGCCAGAACATGTATTGCCGCAAGAAACCAGTGTGCAAGCATCAACTTGATCTCCAACCCTGAAGAAAAGAATATTGGCCTGACAGTAGTAGCCCATAAACCACGGCTTCGCTTAACGAGAAAGACGAGGGTTTGTAGATGCATCAAGCGTATGGAAGCGCACGCCGATTCGACGTCCAGCGTGAAGATTTGCAACAGACGCAAAAAAGTATCGAGCACAAAAAAGGCGAACCTTCCGGATCACCCTGTCCCGTCCTGAATAAGGTTTACACCTTCTGATCTATTTTCAGGAGGGTGTAATGGAAGCAGGAAAAAGGCGTAGTCAACGATACTGCTCTGCTTCTTTTGCGAATCGAACCTGTAACCCGTTGTCTTGGGCAATATTTAAGGCTGGACGATCAGGTGCTGAGCCAACGCCTCAAAAGCAGGTAACGTGATCGGATCGTTAGCGGAGTTGCTAGCCACCGGGTGCGATGCATAGCGAACTATCACCATCTCCGCTTTGGGATCAATGTAGATCCGTTGCCCATGTACGCCACGAGCCATGAAGGCGCCATCTTCCTTGTTCGTGACCCACCACATGGAGCGATAGCTCCAGCCCTTCAAAAGGTCGTAGCCGGCTTTGGCAAACGCATTCTTGTCACCGCCACGGCGTATATCATCAACCACCGCTTTGGGCACGATCTGTTGACCATTGAATAGCCCGTTGTTGCGCAACATCTCGCCAAAGCGTGCCAAGTCGCGCAGGCCGGTGTTTAAGCCTCCACCGGCAAATGGGGTGCCGATCGAATCTACAGTGAAATATGCATCCTGCTCAGCGCCAAGGCGACTCCAGATACGCTCTGAAAGCAACTGCGCGACGTTACGGCCGGTCACCCTGGCAATCACCCATCCCAGTACGTCGGTGTTGACTGTCTTGTAGCTGAATGCGTCGCCATGATCGCCTTGCAACTGCACTGTCTGGAGAAACTCGTAGTAGCTGCGAGGGCCGGTATAGTTGCTTGGTTTCGGTAAAGGGCTCCCGGCTCTTGCATGGGCCCAGACTTCTGCATTCGGGTCGGCATAGTCCTCGCTGTATTTAAGTCCCGTCGTCATGTCGAGAACCTGGCGCACGGTGGCGTCACCGAAAGCGGAGCTTGCTAATTCAGGTACGTAATCCGCAACGCGCTTATTAGCGTCGAGACGTCCCTCAGCCACCAACGTCGCCCCAAGCGTGCCGACCACGGACTTGGTAACCGACATTGCGGCGTGTTGGCCTTCTGGCTTTAGCACACCGAAGTAACGTTCATAGACAATCTTTCCGCGGTGCAGAACAACAATTCCATCCGTGTAGGTGGCTGCCAGCGATTGATCCCAGGTCATCGACTCCTTCGCACCGAGCGGTACGAAACTCACGGCATCGATTTCTTTACGCAATGCCGAAGGCAACGCAACAGGCGATCCCAATCCCCTTGAGACGTTGAGGGTGGGCATGAGTTGGCGGAAGTTTGAGACGCTCCAGCGCATAGCCGGAAATTGAAAATAGCTGCCATCTTCAAAGCTAACCGTGCGATCAGCAGGTGGCGGAGAGCCGACCATCCAGCCCAGTTTCGCTGGATCACTGGCAGCAGCATCGGGAAAAGCTGACGTGCCTGCGGCACAGGCAGCCGATGTCAAAAGACAAATCAATAGAGCCGCCTGGCTCTTGGCGATGCGCTTGGAGAGGGAGTAATTGCCTGGCATCGTGTCGATTCCATTCGAAAAAACGGAGTCTAGCAGCATGCAAAAAAGCCCGCATGCGGGCGGGCTTAAAGGGAGTTATTCAAAGGAATACATGAAGCACCGCGGGTTGCAGGTGTTCGCGTCGCGGCGGCCAAGGGCTATATGATCGAAACCCGGCCAAGCTGACACTGTTCAAGATGTTTGCCCAAACAATAGTGTAGACATGTCTGGTAGTTCGATAGCCGCCCCCCGATCACTATCAAATATCTATTGCAGATAGACTTATGATTCAATTATCATTGATCTATCAAATCAGACTCTAAAGGATAGCCAGCCGTGAATGCCCACCTCTACCTGCGAGCCAGCACCAAGGACCAAGACGCTCTTCGTGCCAAGGCTTCGCTGGAAGCGTTCGCTGCTGATAAGGGTCTGACCATCACTGGCATCTATAGCGAGAACATCAGTGGGACCAAGCTCAACCGCCCTGAACTGATGCGCCTGCTGGGCACTGCCGAGAAGGATGAAGTGCTATTGGTGGAGGCGGTAGACCGCCTGAGTCGTCTGTCACAGGCTGACTGGGAAACGCTCAAGGCCACAATCAAGGCCAAGGGCCTACGCCTGGTAATTGCCGACCTACCCACTAGTCACATGCTGATTGAAGACAAGGGCATCACTGGTCAGATCATGGAAGTGATCAACAATATGCTGTTGGACCTGATGGCAACGATGGCAAGACTGGACCAAGAGAAGCGCGTAGAACGTATCAATCAAGGCCTGAAGAACAAGAAGGCCGCTAACCCTGACTGGAAGCCAACCGGGAAGGCCAAGGACACAGCGATGTGGGACAAGGTTGTGGCACTGATGGCTAAGCACCCAACCATGTCGGCTGATCAGGTAGCCAAGCTGGCTGACTGTGGCGTTGCCACGGTGTACAGGATCAAGCGTGAGCTGAAGAACTAACCCACCGTCTACAGTACCCACAGGCCCGCTTCGGCGGGCTTCGTCGTCTCTGAGTGTTCGGGTATCTACGCCGCGTGATCGCCTGTATCCAGCGTTGTAGAGCGTCTGCGAGGGTACCAAGGGTTATTTCTATAAAGATCGAAGAACTATTAGCCTCCTGTGCACGCCGTTAAGCAACGCGGTAAGAACCGAGTGATTCTGTGCACAAGTGCCCCAGATTATTTTCCAGCCTGAATCTAGATCGCATCGAGAGTTGCATGGTCTCTGTCACGGCGAAAATGGGATCTGTGGAAGTCGGGACGACCAGCCAATAGTAGTGCCGACTCTGCTAGCATCCAGTGCTTCAACCCTCGGATTACCGCAATGAACAATGGACTGGTCTACACCGCAGTAAGCCGTAACAACGGTCTGATCATATTTGATGCGTTGGCCGCGAGTGAGCTACAGACCGGGCGACGACTTTACGAAGATGTCACAGATTTTTCCAACGGCCTGCAACGGTACAACTACTGCACCCGCTACGCCATCAAGGATCGGCGGATGCTTGTGGCTGCCCTCAAGGCAGTTGAGGTCGAGTGCAGAGCTGGGGTCTTGTTGCCTATTCTTCATTTCGAGTGCCATGGTGATGCAGAGAAAGGTTTGTACATCGCTCCAAGCGGTGAATACGTGCCATGGCAGGACTTAGTAGATTACGTTGCGTCAATCAACGCTTCGACCCGCAACAATACGTCTGTGGTGCTCGCTTCGTGTCATGGTTACGAGATATCGAAACTCGTTGCGATTGGTAAGCCTTGTCCATTTCATTTTGTTATCGGTCCTACCGCTGAAGTGGACGCGGGGCGCCTGAGAGATACGCTTATCGCGTTCTACAGGGTGGTTATGAAGACGGGAGATCTTGCTGGCGCCATTCAGGAACTGGACACCGGGTACAAGCACTTCGTATGCGGCGAATGGTTTTACTCCACCTTCGCGACTTACATGGCCCGCTATTTCACGGCGAAGAATCGCAGCGAAATGGTTGAAGACATGGTTAGTTCAAACGTTGCGAAAGCGGGTTACAGCAATCGCGAATTGATCAGGTCGTCACGCAAAAAGGCGCAGCAGTATTTACGCACGCCACAGACCTTGTTTCGCCGCTTATCTAGTCAATTTCTTCATAACCAGCTAGGTGTGACCTATGCCGATTTTGAGGCGTTTGTGAAAGCGTCAAAGGACTGATAGTCCGTCCGTATCATCACACATTCGCCCTGGTGCTAGGGCTTGTCCTTGCTGAGCCACGGGTAGGTGGTGTAATCGCCATACTGACCTGACCGGGGCACTTACCCTGCATCCAAAGCTGCTCAAGCTCAGCCTTCAACGCGCCATGAAAGCCGAATGATGTGAGGGGACTACCTGCAAGCACGCACTCTCGTAGAGTCCTTCTTTATTTGTGGTTCCGCTTGACGACTTCAGGTTGACCCACCTCGTGCCCTGCTAAGCAGCACTGAAACCCCGTCCGCATCCGTCATTATTTTCCTATCCCTGTGCTGGAAACGGTCGAGGAAGCTCACTTATTTTTTCGCGGAATTTGGGAAACTGAATTCGAAGTGCTATCCCGATTTTCGCGGGATTTGGAAATTCAACTGGGAATGGGCCTTCCTTGCGTCTGGACACTCGTCACATCACGCTGCCACCATACGGCACCTTCTACCCTTCAAGGATTGAATCTTGTCAGCCAAAAGAACCATCGGAATCGTGCTCGCAATCGGCCTCGCCTACATTGTTATTAAAGGTGTGATCAACGCACCAACCAAACCTACAAGCTCGACCGGGAGCACCTACACAGCTTCTACTCCCGTCACCGAGTACCCCGAGAGCACTGCAACCTACAATCAAGTGAACGCGGACATAGGGTGCAAAAGCACCTACAGCGATCAGAAAAAAGACGACATATTCAATGCGAAATACAAAAATCACTGGATGACATGGAAAGGCGAGATTGCTCTACTGGAGTCTGACGAGGCTTCGTTGAATGTGGATGGCGTAGGGACTCAAGACCTACAGGTCGATTTCGCAGACAAGCAGGCCGGGTATGACCTCTCAAAAGGAAGCCAGCTCAAAGTGCGATTTCTAATGAAGACCGCTGGCGGCTGCTTCCTTTCAGCGGTCGAGATGCGACCGTGGTTCGATAACGCATCTTCCACACTCTCAGGGACGGCGCTTCGATTCTGACCCCGGCAAGGGATGGCCAGACAATGATCTAGGCAGGGAGCAATAGCTTCGCCATACGCTCAAGATCAGCCGCAACATCGTTGAAACCGAAGTAATTTGTCGGATGCTCGTAGACGCGTGCCGAGCGTTCATCTGGTTTGTAGTCCTTTAAGCGACTCCGCAATTCGTCGCGAAGCATTATTGCATCCACTTTGAATCGACGCTCCCATTCAGCGTTCCGCTCGCTCGACAAGCGCGATGTCGCATTGATGAACTTGTTCCAAAGACGATGCTTCTCAATATCATCAACTGCCCCAGCCATTTCGACCCACTCATGCTCCATGACGGATTCGTCCTGACGCTTATGTCGGTCAATGAACTCCCTGATTTGGGAAACAAGCGACAGAGACTTTTGTGCAAGAGAAGCCGTATTTGACTCGACAACAGCCCAGACCTTCTCGTCATATTTCAATGCACGATCTTTGTACTGCTCTGCCTGCTCGGACTTTAGGTGCAGGCGTTCATTGAGCGTGTCGTTAGATGCTCGCACTTGATCAAGCACCGATGTGTACTTCCAGCGTGCAGCGAAGTAGGCAAGGCCGAACATAGCAACAGCGAGCGTAGCGAAAGCGACTGGTGCCTGTGACACCACCACCCATTCCTTTGCTAGCATTTCAATGAATTGTTCCATTTTCACCTCTGGTGGAGCGTTCGACCGCTGGCAGGTTAACGCAACGTAAGAGAGCAACAAAGCGGCTGAGTGGCCGTAATCCGCTCCCGCCCCTGCGCTATGAATCCGCCCAAAACCAAGCTTATATCGGCGTTCACATTGCCCCGTGTGAACGAACCCGATATTTTGTGAACGTTCTGCATGAAATCCAAGACACAAAAAAGGGCCCACCTTTCGGTGAGCCCTTCTAGACCGCCCAGCAGAGCGGATTTTGTTTGGTAGGCGCGATTGGACTCGAACCAACGACCCCCACCATGTCAAGGTGGTGCTCTAACCAACTGAGCTACGTGCCTGCTGTGTGGCGGCATTCTACGGAATTCCGAAGGGGTGTCAACACCTTTTTTGCAGCTAAGCCTATGAATATGCGAATTTTTTATTTTCAGGGCTGTAAAGAAGATTTTTCGGTGGCTGGCAGCCGATTTTTAACTCAGGTAGGATCGATAGACTCGTAAAAAATATAAAACAGAGGTTGCAGGATGGCGAACACCCCCTACCCAGAGTCCTATTACGCCGCATCGGCGAACGCTGTTCCGCCACGTCCATCGTTGCAGGATGACGTAGAGACTGATGTCTGTGTGATCGGTGCTGGCTACACCGGCCTCTCCAGTGCACTGTTTCTGCTGGAGAACGGTTTTCGGGTGTCTGTCCTGGAAGCGGCCAAGGTCGGCTTCGGAGCCTCGGGCCGCAATGGCGGCCAGATCGTCAACAGCTATAGCCGCGATATCGATGTGATCGAGCGCAGCGTCGGCCCCAAGCAGGCACAGTTGCTCGGCCAGATGGCATTCGAGGGCGGCAAGATCATACGTGACCGTGTGGCCAAGTATCAGATCCAGTGCGATCTGAAGGACGGCGGCGTATTTGCCGCAATCACCCGCAAGCAGATGGGCCACCTGGAGTCGCAGAAGCGCCTTTGGGAGCGTTACGGGCACACTCAGCTGGAACTGCTTGATCAGCGCCGCATACGCGAAGTGGTGGCCTGCGATCAATACCTGGGCGGTATGCTCGACATGAGCGGTGGGCATATGCACCCGCTTAATCTCACCCTTGGCGAGGCCGCTGCAGTAGAGTCGCTGGGCGGAACCATTTATGAGCAATCGCCAGCCATACGCATCGAGCGCGGCGCCAATCCGGTCGTGCACACACCGCAAGGCAAAGTCAGGGCCAAGTTCATTATCGTCGCCGGTAACGCCTACCTGGGCAATCTGGTTCCGGAACTGGCATCCAAGTCGATGCCTTGCGGCACCCAGGTCATCACCACCGAACCCTTGAGCGATGAATTGGCGAAAAGCCTGCTGCCGCAGGATTACTGTGTCGAAGACTGCAACTACCTGCTCGACTATTACCGCCTCTCGGGCGACAAACGCTTGATCTTCGGCGGCGGCGTGGTCTATGGCGCGCGAGACCCCGCGAATATCGAAGCAATCATTCGACCGAAGATGCTCAAGGCCTTCCCGCAGCTCAAGGATGTGAAGATCGAATACGCATGGACCGGCAACTTCCTGCTGACCTTGTCACGCCTTCCGCAAGTCGGACGCCTGGGCGACAACATTTATTACTCCCAGGGCTGTAGCGGTCACGGCGTGACCTATACCCATCTGGCGGGCAAAGTTCTGGCAGAGGCTTTGCACGGCCAGGCAGAGCGTTTTGACGCCTTTTCCGACCTGCCGCACTACCCTTTCCCTGGCGGACAATTGCTGCGCACCCCGTTTGCGGCGCTGGGGGCCTGGTATTACGGCTTGCGGGATAAATTCGGGTACTGACCGACATCACAATCCTTTGTGGGAGCCGAGCTTGCTCGCGATAGCGAACGGTCAGCCAACATCGATGTTGAATGTCATGGCCTCATCGCGAGCAAGCTCGGCTCCCACAGGAGATTAGAGCTGATCCCGGGCGATGCCGCGGCGGACTCGCAGGATATCGGCAAGCACCGCCAAGGCGATTTCCGCTGGAGTTTTACTGCCCAGGTTGAGACCGATCGGCGCATGAATACGTGCCAGCTCTGCCTCACCCAAACTGCCGATACGACCCAAGCGCTCAAAGCGCTTTTGCGACGTCTGCACAGAGCCCATCACCCCGATATAAAAGGCGTCGGTGCGCACCGCTTCCATCATGGCGAGATCGTCGATGCGTGGATCGTGCGTCAACGCCACCACGGCCGTATCACTGTGGCAACCGCCCTTGGCAATGAACACGGAAGGCAGCTCGCGGCGAATCTCCACATTATCCAGTTCCACACCTTCCAGCACCTCCTCACGCGGGTCGCAGAGGATCACCTCAAAGCCCAGACCGACCGCAAGCTCCGCGCAAGCCTGAGCCACGCTGGAGTAACCGGCGAGCAGCAGGCGCTGGGCGGCACCGATACGCAAGCGCACACGATCAATCTCACGCTCGACCCGCGGCCCATGTTCACGATCAACGAACAGGTTACGCGCACCACTGACCAGATCGACCTCGCGGATCAGCCGACGCCGGCCCAGCAACGCAGACTCCAATTCCCGCAGATGGGCTTGAACCTCACACTCAGGCTCAAGCTTTTCCACCAGCACATCAAGCAGCCCACCACAGGGCAGCTTTACCTGGGAGCGCGGGTTGTCGCCTTCGCCGTAGCGCACCACCGACACCGCTTCAAGGAATGCCCCTTCGGCCACCCGGGCTAGAAAGTCGTCCTCTACACACCCGCCGGACAGCGAACCAATCCATTGCCCGCCGCTGTTCACTGCCAACAACGAGCCCGGCGCGCGAGGCGCCGAGCCATAGGTGCTGAGCACGCTACAGAGCCAGACACGCTGGCCAGCGCTGGACCAGGCCAGCGCTCGCCGCACCACTTGCAGGTCAAGATGCTGCATATCAGCGCGCCTTGTGCTCAGCGGGAGCATCAGCCTTCAATTGCTCCACCTGGCTAACCGACAAATCGCCCGACTGACCGCCCCAACCCTGGCGCAGGTAGTTGAGCAGATCGACCAGTTGCTCGTTGCTGAGCTTGCTGGCAAAGCCCGGCATTGGCTGCATGCGTTCGAATCCGGCGAACTTCTGCTCGCCAATACCCTCTTCGATTACCCGCAACAGGTTGCGCGGATCTTCGAGACGCAACGTGGTATTGCCTCGCATGGCCACGGCGATATGCGGCTTGCCGTCGCCGGCCACACCATGGCAACCGGCGCACACATTCAGGTATTCCTGGTGGCCGCGCTGGGCGCTTGCCCCCATTTTGTCCAACGACACCTCAGCGAGGACCTTCGCCAGCGGCGGTTGATCGCCGAGCAGGAAGGTCGCCATGGCGGCCAGATCCGGGTCGCTCAGTTGCTGGGTGCTGTTATGAAACACCGGGAACATTTCATTGAACATGGTGCCTTGGGCGCTCATGCCGTGTTTGAGAAACGAGCTCAGGTCTTGAGGGGTCCAACCCCGCGCAGCCAGATCATCGGCCAGTAAGCTGGGGGCCAGGTAACCATTGAGCAGGCCGCCGGTCATGCGTTTGTCCTGCTGCATCGCGCCGGGCAAGCCGCGCGGGGTATGGCATTCGCCACAATGTCCGAGCACATCGGCCATGTACTGACCGCGTTTCCAGGCTTCGCTTTTACCGTCAGCCGAAGCAAGTTTCACGCCTTTGCCATAGAACATGTTCCAACCCATCAGCCCCAGGCGCACGTTGAACGGAAAACTCAGACTGGTCACCGGCGCCGCACGATTGATCGGCTCGACCGTCATCAGATAGGCGTGGATAGCATCGGCATCTTCACGGGGCATCAAATGATACGAGGTGTAGGGCATCGCCGGATAAAGATTGGCACCATCACGGCGCTTGCCTTCAGTCAGCGCAGCAAAGAACTCATCGCCGCTGTACAGCCCGATCCCGTGGTCCTTGTCCGGGGTGATGTTGGTGCCGTAAATGGTCCCGAACGGCGAAGCGATCGGCAGCCCGCCCGCATACGGTGCGCCGCCTGGCGCGGTATGGCAGGCCATACAGTCAGCAGCTCGCGCGAGGTATTCACCACGTTCGATCTGCTGCTGATCGGCCGCCAGAACCTGCACAGCCAGCAGCATCGGTACGGACACGCCAATCGCCGTGGCAAGCCGGGAAAGTAGTCGCTTCATGCTCAACCCTCCTTGACCAGGCCGAGATCGGTCAGCACATCGCGCGTGGCACTGTAATAGCGCACGTAACCGGTGCAGCGGCAGATGTGGTGGCCAAGGCTGTCCTCGATCACCTGCTCAAGCTGGCTTTTCTTGATCGACTGACGCTGAAGCTTTTCCACCAGTACCGTGGCCGCATTCACGAAGCCAGGGGCGCAGTAGCTGCACTGAAAGGCGAACTGATCGACGAAGCGTTGCTGGATCGGGTTCAACTCGGTGACCTTGCCACTCTCATCCCGGGTGGCGTGGCCTTCGATCGTGCGTACCTTCTTGCCTTCGAAGTAGTGCGCGCCGGTGATGCAGGTGCGCACTTCTTCACTGGTGCCGTCGGGGTTATCGACAATCACCACGCAGGCGTGGCAGATGCCCTGGCCGCAGCCCAGGCGCGAACCGGTGAGGTTTCGGTATTCGTGAAGGTAATCGATCATCGGCAGATCATCAGGGACCTCCACTGGACCGACGGATTGACCATTGAGGGTCAGTTGAAGCGGACGGTTAGCCATTGAGGGCCTCCTTGATGCGCGCTGGAGTGATAGGCAGGTCGCGAACACGCTTGCCGATAGCGTGGGCCACGGCATTGCCGATGGCGCCGACCACAGGAATCATCACCACTTCGGCAATGCCCTTGGACGGATCGCTGGGCGAGAGTGGCGGCAGGATTTCCGAGGTCTGATTCCAGACCGCAACATCTTTGGCCCGCGGCAATCGATAGCGATTGAAGTTCCAGTCACCCTCCCCCGGCCCACCTTCGTACAGCGGCATTTCCTCCAGCAGCGCATGGCCGATGCCCATGGCGATGCCGCCTTCGAGCTGACCTTTGACCAATTCAGGCACCAGCACCCGGCCACATTCAAGCCAGGAGTGATGGTTGAGGACTTGCACCTCACCCGAGCCTTTGTTCACTTTCAACTCGACCAACGTCGCCACGGGGCTGTAATAGGTCACGGCCGCGTTGTTCAACTGAGTCGCCGGGTAGGCGATGTTCTGCCGATCCAGCAAATGGAAACCGGCGCTACTCATTTGCGCCTTCTTCACGTTCGGAGCGCCGTCGCCATACTTGACTGCGAGGCCATCTAGCGGCAGGCGCTCACGCACGCCGTCGATGCTGTATTCGGCCTCGGCCCAGCTCCAGCGGTTAAAACCGTGCACGGTCGCGCCCGTCACCAGACCGCGCTCATGAGCACGCCTGGCCAGCATGGCAAACGGTAACGGCTCCATGCCGTTGGCCGTCAGTTTGCCATCGACCCAATGGGCATCCTCGCGGCGCACCACGTAAGGGTTGGCCTGGCCACCGAACGGGCCTTGTCGCCAGATTTCCAGCGCCACCGGCCACAGGCCGTGATTGAACAACACGCGCGCGGCTTCACGGGTGGCGTGACTGAAGTAGTACGCAGAGTTGGTCGCAGACGACGCCGAAGCCAATTTGCCGACCCAACGCGGGTTGCGCAAAGCCGTATCTTGCTCGGCCTGGCTCATCGTGTAAGGGTTACCGCCGCTGGCAAGCTGGAGTTCGCCCCAGTCGGTTTCACCGGTTGTCACTTCGTTTGCCGGGCTACCGAGGAAATCGGCAACCACCAAGGCTTGAGACGTGGACATGCCGGTGCCGATCTCGATGCCAATGTGGCGCAGAGTAATGTGCCCTTCAGCGGTGAACTCGACGCTGGCCATCGGCGCTTCCGAGCCGGTGCCAAAGTCTTTCTGGCAAATCGCAAAACCGACGCCGTACCAGCTGTCCGGGTCCTGGGCGTCCATCTTTTTCTTGAACGCGTCGCGGTTTTTCCAGGCGTCGTGAGCGGCGGCCTTCTCGAGTATCTCGTGCAGCCGCAAGGCCCCCGCGGGCACTGCACCCTGGGTGTTCTTCATGCCCGACAGCAGCACGTTCTTCTTGCGCAAATCGATGGCGTCGATACCCAGGCGACCGGCAATTTCATCCACCATCATCTCGGTGGAGGCCATGCTCTGCAGGGTGCCATAACCACGCATGGAGCCGGCTTCGACACCACGAGAGTGATAAGCGGTGACCTGCAAGTCATTCTGCGGCATGTAATAAATCGACTGCGCAGCCGTAGCACCGACCGCCGCTACCGAAGAGCTGTAGTTGGCCCGCCCACCACCGTCGACGCTCATTTCGGCCCGAAAGATCTTGAAGCTGTGATCCTGCTTATCCACTGCCAGTTGGTAGCGGATATCGAAGGAGTGACGCTTGATACCGCTCTGGAACTGCTCATAGCGGTCATTGGCCAGCCGTACTGGCACACCTGCGCCATACAACGCCGCCAGCGCTGCGTAGTAAACGAAGATGTTGTGATCCTTGGAACCGTAACCGACGGTGTAGCCAGGATGCATGTTGAGCGTGCTCAAGCCAAAACGTGAAGGCGCGATCATCTTCGCCGTTTCAGTAGCAACTTCGAGTGGGCACTGGGTCGCAACGACAAAATGCAGGGTCTTGCTCGCCGGGTCGTACCAACCATTACCGTTGTCCGGCTCCATTGCCGCAGGCTCGATGGAAGGTGTTTTGTAGCGCTCATCGAAGACCAGCCACCCCTCTGGCGGGGCGTCCAGTTGCTGCTTCATGCGGTCAGCATAAAACAGGCCTCGCTCCGTCAGATTACCGTGCAGGTCAGGCTGGGAATTCCATACCGGACGACGATCGCGGATCATCGGAAAAAGAATTGAGTCCTTCAGGCTGGCGAACTCGTCCTCATCTGCCGAGGTCGGGCCTGCGACCCGCACATAACGGAAGCTACCGTAGGGGTCTCCCTCGTAGTACGGCACCTTGGCGCCATAGCGAATGGCCTTGTCATTGAACTTGAGCCTGGCCTTGGCCTGGCGGAAGCGCTCAAAATCGTTCCAGATAAGAATCGCGACTGGATGCCCAATGAACATGGGGACTTTACCGGCCGGCAGCAGCGGATCGGGCGCATGGTCTGCCGGGAAAACGATACCGTCCTTGTCCAGATCTTCGGCAGTGACGATGCGGTCGGGCTGCAACTCTTCACCCAACAACGACAGGTCATAGCCGTCGTAAATACGGTCAGCACGAATGGTTTTCAGCAACATGGCGTGACCTTGCTGCTGCGGCCAGCCCGGCATGTCCTTGGCCCGGATATCACGGGCAAACACCTTGCTGCCGCACACCTTGGATAAAGCATCATTACGAAAGCGCGCCTGGCCATTGTTGCCAAGCCATTGCTCGGACGGGACGGTCACGCTGTTTTCCATCAACGCCGCCAAAGCCTGACTGCTGAGTGGCGTCAGTGTAACGCTGACACCAGCAATCAAACCGCCCTGAAGGAAGGAACGCCGGGATATATCACGGTTGGACATGGATCATCCTCTGGGCGGTTATGCACTCCACCCTTGTCTTTATGTACTGGAGAACTTCAGGTCATGCAGAAACCCTTTCTGACGATGCAAAGGGCTGATAGACAGAACTTAGTTGACCCAAAGGTTAACTTTATAGGATTTATCCGCCTTCGGCAAAACACTAGAAGCCCGAGCGAGATACTCCAGCCATGCCATGGACCCTTCATCAGGTAGCAGAAACACGTTAAGTACAGCAGATGCACGGGCATTGACGGTTTTCTTTGCCGCGTTACGCTGATGAACATGCACAACCCATCATCAGATGCTTCACATCAGCGTCAGCGGCGAGGGTGCCTGTGCAGGGCTGGTAGATGGGTAACCTCTCCAATACACCAGACACAGCAAGGCCAGAAGCGGCAACAAAGTCACCGACCCAAGGCACGAAGCCGGGAAGAATTCAGAAAAGGTTGGGAGCAAAAGAGGCGGGAACCCCAAATCCCGGACACAAAAAACCCCGGTCTTTCGACCAGGGTCTTTGCTATCAATCAGAAGTAGCCATCGGCTTTCTTCGTAGCTTCAAGGCGTTCAGTGGGCCTTGAGGCAGATATGGCGCAGCGGACGGGACTCGAACCCGCGACCCCCGGCGTGACAGGCCGGTATTCTAACCGACTGAACTACCGCTGCGTATCGCTTGGACTTGCGTCCATTTGAACCTTTGAAATCGTCTGACTGGAAAGCTTCGAGGCTTTTCAATCTCAAACCGGGTAAACCCGATCTGGAAAATATGGCGCAGCGGACGGGACTCGAACCCGCGACCCCCGGCGTGACAGGCCGGTATTCTAACCGACTGAACTACCGCTGCGCGTCGGTGGAGGCTTTTAAAAGCTTCCATCTTTCTTTCGAAAGACTCTCAAGAAGTGGTGGGTGATGACGGGATCGAACCGCCGACCCTCTGCTTGTAAGGCAGATGCTCTCCCAGCTGAGCTAATCACCCTTTGCTTCGTTGAGGCCGCGAAATTTACGCAGATACCGAAGCTAAGTCAATACCCCGCTTGAAGTTTTTCTGAAAAAGACAAAATCAGATTATCTTTCCCGGGCAGCCATTCACTCGAACAGCTCCCTTGCGCAAGCCGCATCGCGAGCAAGCTACGCTCCTACTCGCGATAAATCATTTTCTTGGTCATACCACCGTCGACCACAAACTCCTGGCCCGTGACAAACCCTGCATTCTTCGACAGCAGCCACGCCACCATCGCCGCCACGTCCTCAACCGTCCCTACCCTGCCTGCCGGGTGCTGAGCATGATCAGCGTCCGTCAGCGGCTTCGCACGGCGCACAACCGGGTCTCGAGCATCGATCCAGCCAGGACTGACCGCATTGACCCGAATCTCCGGACCAAGACTGATCGCCAGCGCATGCGTCAGCGCCAGCAGACCACCCTTGCTCGCCGCGTAAGCCTCGGAATCCGGCTCCGACTGCCTGGCCCGGGTCGAAGCCAGATTGACAATGGCACCGCTGTGAGCACGCAGATAAGGCGCGCAGTGCTTGGCCAGCAGCATCGGCCCACTGAGGTTCACCGCCAGAACGCGATTCCAGTAAGCCAGATCAAGACTTTCCAGGGTGATATTGTGCGGATCAGCCACCGCAGCATTGCAGACCAGCGCATCAAGGCGCCCGAACTGACCGAGCACCTCGGCAACGCCCACAGCAACCTGCCGCTCATCAGCCACATCCATGGTGATGAACCAAGCGCTTTCACCGAGAACCTTGGCAACCTTTGAACCGCGCACGCGATCAAGGTCTGTCAGCACCACCTGCCAGCCTTCGCTGATCAGCCAGGCCGCAATCCCCAGACCAATGCCACGCGCCGCGCCGGTAACCAGCGCAACACGACCATTGGTGCTACCCGCCTCCATGGACATCTCGATCACAAGGCGGCCAGCCCGCGCGCCAGATCTGCCTGCAAATCAGCGACATCTTCCAGACCGACCGCAATCCGGATCAGGCTGTCACGAATCCCGGCCGCCTCACGCTCTTGCGGTGCCAGACGGCCGTGAGAGGTGGTGCTCGGATGGGTGATGGTGGTTTTGCTGTCGCCCAGATTCGCAGTGATCGAAATCAGTCGGGTTGCATCAATGAAGCGCCAGGCGCCCTCTTTGCCCCCCTTGACCTCGAAACTCACCACCGCACCGAAGCCACGCTGCTGACGCTGAGCCAACTCATGCTGCGGATGGCTCTTGAGACCGGCGTAATGCACCTTCTCGATCCCGTCCTGCTGCTCCAGCCATTCGGCCAGAACCTGAGCACCGGCACAGTGGGCGCGCATACGCAGGTTCAATGTCTCCAAGCCCTTGAGGAAAATCCAGGCGTTGAATGGGCTCAGGGTCGGCCCGGCAGTACGCAGGAAACCAACCACTTCTTTCATCTGCTCACTACGGCCGGCAACCACACCGCCCATGCAACGGCCTTGGCCATCAATGAACTTGGTGGCCGAATGCACCACCACGTCAGCACCCAGCTTCAACGGCTGTTGCAGCGCCGGCGTGCAGAAGCAGTTGTCGACTACCAGCATCGCACCCTTGGCATGGGCAATCTCGGACAATGCCGCGATATCCACCAATTCGGCCAATGGGTTAGACGGTGATTCAACGAATAGCAATTTGGTATTGGCCTTGATCGCCGCATCCCAGCCGGACAATTGCGCCAGAGGCACGTAATCCACTTCGATACCAAAACGCTTGAAATATTTTTCGAACAGACTGATGGTCGAACCAAACACGCTGCGCGACACCAGCACATGATCGCCAGCGCTGCACAGACTCATGACCACCGCAAGGATCGCCGCCATGCCAGTTGCCGTGGCAACCGCTTGCTCAGCGCCTTCCAGCGCCGCGATACGCTCTTCGAACGAGCGTACCGTAGGGTTGGTGTAACGCGAGTAGACGTTGCCGGGCACTTCACCAGCGAACCGCGCAGCCGCATCGGCGGCCGTGCGGAACACGTAACTGGAAGTGAAGAACATCGGATCACCGTGCTCACCTTCCGGCGTACGGTGCTGACCGGCGCGCACGGCCAGGGTATCGAAAGCTACGCCGTCAAGGTCGCTGTCCAGCCGACCGGCATCCCAATCCTGACTCATGCTGCCTACTCCTTAGTCTTGTTTTCCAAATCAGTTGTTGTACAGGTCGATGATCGCGCTGACGGCCTGAGTCTTGACCTTGGAGGCATCGTTGCGTGCCTGCTCGATCTTGTTCAGGTAAGCCTCGTCGATATCGCCCGTCACGTATTTGCCGTCGAACACTGCACAGTCGAAGCTCTCGATCTTGACCTTGCCACCGCCAACCGCTTCGATCAGGTCCGGCAGATCCTGATAGACCAGCCAGTCGGCGCCGATCAGATCAGCAACGTCCTGTGTGGTGCGATTGTGTGCGATCAGCTCGTGAGCGCTCGGCATGTCGATGCCGTAGACGTTCGGGTAGCGAACAGCCGGTGCCGCCGAGCAGAAGTAGACATTCTTCGCACCCGCTTCACGGGCCATCTGAATGATCTGCTTGCAGGTGGTGCCGCGAACGATGGAGTCGTCCACCAGCATCACGTTCTTGCCGCGGAATTCGAGCTCAATAGCGTTGAGCTTCTGGCGTACGGATTTTTTCCGTGCTGCCTGGCCCGGCATGATGAACGTCCGGCCGATGTAGCGGTTTTTGACGAAACCTTCACGGAACTTGACGCCCAGGTGGTTCGCCAGCTCCAGCGCCGCGGTGCGGCTGGTGTCCGGAATTGGGATGACGACGTCGATGTCGTGCTGTGGACGCTCGCGCAGGATCTTGTCTGCGAGCTTCTCGCCCATGCGCAGACGAGCCTTGTAGACCGATACACCGTCGATGATCGAATCCGGGCGCGCCAGATAGACGTGCTCGAAGATGCAGGGAGTGAGTTTCGGGTTGATCGCGCACTGACGGGTGTGCAGCTTGCCGTCTTCAGTGATGTAGACCGCTTCGCCCGGTGCCACGTCGCGAATCAGGGTGAAGCCGAGCACGTCCAGGGAAACGCTTTCCGAGGCGATCATGTACTCAACGCCCTCATCGGTATGACGCTGACCGAAGACGATCGGACGGATGCCGTTCGGGTCACGGAAACCGACGATGCCATAACCCGTGATCATCGCAACCACGGCATAACCACCCACGCAGCGATTGTGCACGTCGGTTACGGCGGCGAAAACGTCTTCTTCGGTTGGCTGCAACTTGCCGCGCTGGGCCAGTTCGTGAGCGAACACGTTGAGCAGGACTTCCGAATCGGAGTTGGTGTTGACATGGCGCAGGTCAGATTCGTAAATCTCCTTGGCCAGTTGTTCAACGTTGGTCAGGTTACCGTTGTGCGCCAGGGTGATGCCGTAAGGCGAGTTGACGTAAAACGGCTGAGCTTCGGCCGAGGTCGAGCTGCCCGCGGTCGGGTAACGCACATGGCCGATGCCCATATGGCCAACCAAACGCTGCATATGCCGCTGATGGAACACATCACGGACCAGGCCGTTGTCCTTGCGCAGGAATAACCGGCCATCATGGCTGGTCACGATACCGGCAGCGTCCTGGCCGCGGTGCTGGAGGACGGTTAGCGCGTCATACAGCGCCTGATTGACGTTCGACTTACCGACGATACCGACGATGCCACACATGCGACGCAACCCCTACTTAATGGATCTGAACTGAACACAACTCACTGAGGCGTTTTGGCCGTCGGCAAGAGGTATTCCTTGAACGGTATTTCAGCGGGTACGCTGATACCGCTGGCAAGCCACTGACTGCTCCACCCAAGGATCAGGTTTTTGGACCAGTCTGCAACCAATAGAAATTTTGGCACGAGCTGTGACCCCTGCCACCACGCGTCCTGCTGTACCGGCCCCAGGCTCAACAGCCCGACCGCCACGACCACCAGCAATGCGCCACGCGCTGCGCCGAAGGCCGTGCCGAGAAACCGATCGGTCCCGGACAGGCCGGTGACGCGAACAAGCTCGCTGATAAGATAATTGATCATTGCGCCTACCAGTAAGGTGGCGACAAACATGATGGCACAGCCCGCGATCACGCGAGCCGAAGGTGTTTCGATGTATCCGGCGAGGTACTGGGCCAATGAGCCACCGAACATCCAGGCTACGACTCCTGCGATGATCCAGGTGAGCAGCGATAGTGCTTCTTTGACGAAGCCGCGACTCAAACTGATCAAAGCGGAGATGGCGATAATTGCAACGATCGCCCAGTCAACCCAGGTAAATGGCACAGTGCAGCCTACAGACAGATTAGGCGGCGCATTTTAGCAGAAGCGCATGCCTGTCGGTAAGCTTCGATTGTCAGCGCACTTCAAATCAGTGCAATAGCCTCAACCGCGCTCAGGCTGGAAGCGCACCACAAAACCCTTGAGGTTCTGCTGACGACCTAGCAAGTCCCGCAGACGATCGGCTTCAGCGCGCTCGATCAGCGGCCCGACGAACACCCGATTCTTGCCGTCCGCGGTACGGATGTACGCGTTATAACCTTGGCTGCGCAGGGTTTTCTGCAAGCTCTCGGCGCTTTCCCGACTGGACAGACTGGCCAACTGAACCGACCAGCTGACCGACAGACCATTGGCATCGACGCGACTTTGGCCCACATCGGGCTTGCTCGGCGCTGGCGCAACAGGCTGGGCCGCTGTGGGCTTTGGCGCTGGCGCGGGAGCTACAGGTTTGCTCGGTGCGGCCGGTGCTGACACTGAAGCAGCCGGTGCGATCGGCGAGGACGGTGCCTCTTGAGCCGCGATCTCTTCATCGCTCGGAACCGGCTCTTGCGGCAGACTTTGCGGTTCAGGTACGGCCACTGGCGCAACCTGCACCTGCGGCATGGCAGGCGCTTGAGGCGCAGCCGGTGCTTCAACGGTTATCTGACGCTGCTCATCCTGACGGGAAAACAGCATCGGCAAAAAGATCACCGCCAACGCCACCAGAACCAGAGCTCCGACCATACGCTGCTTGTAAGCGTTATCCAGCAAAGCCATTTGCGGCCTCCTCCGTGGAGCGCCGGGCTAACCATTCGAGAGCCTCGGCAACACAATAAAATGATCCAAACAGCAGAATTTCATCCTCAGCCGCCGCCTGGGCACACTGCTCTTCCAGCGCGGCAGCGACACTCTCATAGGACGTCGCTGACGCGCCAAGGTTCTGCAAGGCTGTTTGCAGATCCGCGACCGGGCGACTGCGTGCCGAATTCAGCGGGGCAACAGCCCACTGCTGGACACTACCATTCAACTCGGCAAGAACTCCATCGAGATCCTTGTCGGCCAGCAAACCAAACACCGCCAAACGCCTGCCCGCCAACGGACGACGAGCCAGGCGCTGAGCCAGATATTCCGCCGCGTGCGGGTTATGACCCACATCCAGCAGCAGATTCAGACGTTTGCCGTGCCAGCCAAACTGACGTCGATCGAGACGGCCGACCATCTGAGTTTTTTTCAACGCTTCGATGATCTGCTCCGCCTGCCAGGGCAAACCGAGCAACAGGTAAGCCTGCAGCGCCAGCGCAGCGTTTTCCATCGGCAGATCGAGCAAAGGCAAATCATGCAGCTCAACAGCATGGCCTTGCGCATCAAGGCCACGCCATTGCCAATTGTGCTCGGTGATACCCAGATCGAAATCGCGACCACGCAGGAAAAACGGGCAATTGAGCTCGCGCGCCTTGTCCAGCAAGGGTTGGGGGGGATTGAGATCACCACAGAGCGCGGGCGCACCCTGGCGGAAGATGCCGGCCTTTTCGAAGGCCACCGACTCACGGGTATTACCCAGCCAGTCGGAGTGATCAACGCCGATGCTGGTGACCAGCGCCAGGTCAGCATCAATCAGGTTGACCGCATCCAGACGACCGCCCAGACCGACTTCCAGCACCACTGCGTCGAGACCTGCACGCAGGAACAGCCAGAACGCCGCCAGGGTGCCCATTTCGAAATAAGTCAGGGAAATTGCGCCGCGACCGGCCTCAACCGCCACGAAGGCTTCGCACAGCTCAGCGTCAGTGGCTTCGACACCATTGACCTGCACCCGCTCGTTGTAGCGCAGCAGATGCGGTGAGTTGTAGACGCCGACCTTGAGCCCCTGCGTTCGCAACAAGGAGGCCACGAACGCACAGGTAGAGCCTTTACCGTTGGTACCCGTAACAGTGATCACCCGAGGCGCCGGCTTGCCCAGCCCCATTCGGGACGCTACCTCTTGCGAGCGCTCCAGCCCCATGTCGATGGCCGATGGATGTAACTGCTCAAGGTAGGCGAGCCAGTCGCCAAGGGTACGTTCGGTCATAGGTTTGCAGGCACCGGAGGGATCACGATCGACTCGATCGGGGCGGCGATGAATACCGGCGTCGACAGCCCCATCAATTGGGCCAGCAGGTTACCCAGACGCGGTCGCAGTTCCTGACGAGCAATGATCATGTCGATGGCGCCGTGTTCCAGCAGAAATTCACTGCGCTGGAAGCCTTCCGGCAGCTTTTCACGCACGGTCTGCTCGATCACACGCGGGCCGGCGAAGCCGATCAAGGCTTTAGGCTCAGCGACGATCACGTCACCGAGCATCGCCAGACTGGCGGATACACCACCGTAAACCGGGTCAGTCAGCACGGAGATGAACGGAATGCCTTCTTCACGCAGACGCGCCAGAACCGCCGAGGTCTTGGCCATTTGCATCAGAGAGATCAGCGCTTCCTGCATCCGCGCACCGCCGGAAGCAGCGAAACAGATCATCGGGCAGCGATTTTCCAGCGCATAGTTGGCGGCGCGAACAAAACGCTCACCAACGATGGCACCCATCGAGCCACCCATGAAAGAGAACTCGAATGCCGAAACCACCACTGGCATACCCAGCAGGGTACCGCTCATGGAGATCAGCGCGTCCTTCTCACCCGTCTGCTTTTGGGCAGCGGTCAGACGGTCTTTATATTTTTTGCCGTCACGGAATTTCAGGCGATCCACTGGCTCCAGGTCAGCGCCCAGTTCGACACGACCTTCAGCGTCGAGGAAAATGTCGATACGAGCGCGAGCGCCAATACGCATGTGGTGGTTGCACTTGGGGCAAACATCCAGGGTCTTTTCCAGCTCCGGGCGATACAGCACGGCGTCGCAGGACGGGCATTTGTGCCATAGACCTTCAGGCACCGAGCTTTTCTTCACCTCGGAACGCATGATCGAAGGGATCAGTTTGTCTACTAACCAGTTGCTCATGCTTTCTTTCTCCAGTACCGGCGGCCCGAACGTTTGACGTTCGAAGCCCCGAGTATGCCCTTGAGCTAAATTCATGTGTGCGGCGATGATCGTTTCGCTACCGCGGTCAGCGCGAGGCTTGACCTGCGTGTAGCCCAACAAACCCTCAGCCATCTCGGCACCCGCTCCAGAGCGGTTGCCACTTCGATTTCGGCCCGTCCAGCGACGGTGCCAGCCTGTTTTGTACAGTGGTGTTATGGACGGCGGCAGACTGCCAGCCGTCACATCGACTACGTGCTGCTACGTACGGCCTGTATAAACGCACGAATCTTTGCGTGATCCTTGATGCCTTTGCTCTGCTCCACCCCACCACTGACGTCCACCGCATACGGATGGACCTGCGCAATAGCCTCAGCCACGTTCTTCGCAGTCAGACCACCCGCGAGGATGATCGGCTTGCTCAGCCCCTCCGGTATCAATGACCAGTCGAAGGCTTCACCGGTACCACCAGGAACACCTTCGACATAGGTATCCAGCAAAATCCCGCTGGCGCCCGTATAAGCCTTGCAACTGGCGGCGATGTCATCGCCTGCCTTGACCCGCAGCGCCTTGATGTAAGGACGGTGATAGCCCTCGCAATCAGACGGTGTTTCATCGCCGTGAAACTGCAACAGATCCAGTGGCACCGCATCGAGAATCTCACCGAGTTCGCAACGGCTGGCATTGACGAACAGGCCAACGGTGGTCACAAACGGTGGCAGCGCGGCGATGATCGCCCGCGCCTGCTGCACATTCACCGCCCGCGGGCTTTTGGCGTAAAACACAAAACCAATCGCATCCGCCCCGGCGTCGACCGCTGCCAACGCATCTTCTATGCGGGTAATCCCACAAATTTTGCTGCGAACGGCTGACATGTCGTTTGAACCTCAGGACTGATCCGAGAAAGCCCCGGATGGTAACAAATGCTTTTCCGGGCGTCAGCCGTCAAGTTCCGAGAATCCAGTCAGGAAATGTGGACCGATGAAACGCTCAGGCAGTTCGAATTCGTCGTGGTACTCAACCTGTACCAGATACAGCCCGTATGGATGGGCTGTCACGCCACCGGTTCGGCGAATACGGCTTTCGAGCACTTCCTTGGCCCACTCCACCGGCCGCTCACCGGCACCGATGGTCATCAGCACCCCGGCGATGTTACGCACCATATGATGCAAAAATGAACCGGCCCGGATATCCAGCACAATCATCTTGCCGTGCTGGGTTACACGCAGGTGGTGGAGTTTCTTGATCGGTGACTTGGCTTGGCACTGACCGGCGCGAAACGCGCTGAAATCGTGAGTCCCAACCAGATGCTCGGCGGCTTCGGCCATACGCTGTACGTCCAGCGGGCGATGGTTCCAGGTAATTTCCTGATTCAAATGCGCCGGACGAATCTGATCGTTGTAAATCACGTAACGGTAGCGCCGGGCAATCGCCTTGAAGCGCGCATGGAATTCGGCCGGCATGACCTTGGCCCAGCTCACGCTGATATCGTGGGGCAGATTGATGTTGGCACCCATGACCCAGGCCTTCATCGAGCGTTCGGCCTGGGTATCGAAATGCACCACTTGCCCGCAGGCATGCACGCCAGCGTCGGTACGTCCGGCGCACATCAGCGATACCGGAGAATCGGCGACTTTGGACAAGGCATTTTCAAGGGTTTCCTGCACCGTCAAAACGCCGGAAGCCTGACGCTGCCAGCCGCAATAACGCGAACCTTTGTATTCAACACCCAGAGCAATTCTGGAAAAGCCTGCGGCCGCCATTTCGGCGGCCGCGTTATCTATATTTGCCAAGGACTTACAGCCTGCTAATTGACGCAAAGGTGCCCATTATAAGGCCCCGAGACCGAGACGCCATGTTCACGCCGCTTTTAGTTTCATGCTTCAATTTTTTGATCGCCACCGCATACAACGATTGCATCCAGCCTAACGACACCGCTATATATATTTATATACAGCGAAACTCAAAAAACACCACTACCGAGACCCGATGAATGACCGCCATACACAAAGAAGCCGTTGGCCTGATCTATAGCCTGGAAGGCATGCGTCATGCAAAACGCAAGACTTGGGAAGCCATCGAAGAAATGGCCAGGCGCATCAAGCCCGGCATGCTTGAATCCGAAGCCAAAGTGCTGGGCCTGGAGGTTTTGCAAGAACTGGGCATGGACCGCATCTGGCATCCGCTGCTGATCCGCTTCGGCGAGAACACATTAAAAACATTCAAACAGCGCTCCGAAGGCGATCCGGCACTGGGTGAAAACGACATTTTCTTTATCGACCTCGGCGTGGTCTGGGATCAGCATGAGGGTGACTCCGGCGCGACCTTCACCACCGGCAACGATCCCGAGATGCAAGCCTGCGCCGCGGCTGCCAAAACCCTGTTTGATCAGGTTCACGACTATTGGCGAACCCATCAGGTGGCTGGCCCTGAGCTGTATCGCTACGCCGACGAGCAGGCAACAGCCATGGGATGGGCGTTGAACCTGGACATCAAAGGCCATCGCGTCAGTGATTTCCCCCACGCAATCTATCGCGCTGGGGATCTCGGAAATTTCGAAGCCTGCCCGAATGTTGGCCTGTGGATTCTGGAAATCCAGATCGCCCACCCTACTCGTCCGTTTGGGGCGTTTTATGAGGATTTGCTGGCCTGACTCGCGCACTAGCATGGGGTACCAGGGGTCTAGCGGCCACAGAAACAACAACGGCAGCCTCAATGGCTGCCGTTGTCGTTAAAGCGGGAGCGATTTATCAGGCCAAACGCGCCAGCATTTCCTTGGCTTCGCTTTTCTGGCCATCAGTGCCCTCGGCGATCACTTCACTGAGGATATCCCGCGCACCATCGCTGTCGCCCATATCAATGTAAGCCTGAGCCAGGTCCAGTTTGGTAGTGACCTCATCGGTACCCGAAAGAAAATCGAACTCAGGCTCGTCAGCGTCAGCAGCCATATCCGCGGCCGTAAAACCTGGCTCGGCGAACGGCTTGGCGATAGGCGGTTGTTCCAGGCTTTGTGACAGACGATCCAACTCGGCGTTGACGTCATCGAGCTCGCTAGCGAACGCATCCGGCTCGGCTTGCGCATCGATTTCATCGGCCAGAGACAGATCGAAATCAGCTGGCAGCTCCAGATCATCGATTGGCGCCTCGGTACCCGTTGGCGTTTCAGTGACCGGCAGGTCTTTCAGGTCATCGTCAAGGCTCAGCAGGAACTCGTCATCGGCCAGCGTTGCGGTCGGCATGTCGCCGTCGAGATCAAGATCGAAATCCGACAGATCGTCCAGGCTCTCCTTCGCTTCAGTCTGCTGCTGCAAAACCGATTCGAAGCTCAAATTGTCATCCAATGGAAAGGCCTCGAGCGCAGGCTCAGGCGTTACCACCGCAGGAGAAGCCGCTTCCAGGTCATCCAGGCTCAGATCAAAGTCCGTATCAAACTCATCATCCGCTGCAACCGCGGCCGGGGCTGGGGCTGGGGCTGGCGCTTCAGGCTCATCAAGCAGCAAATCCTTGACGTATTGTGCGTCCAGCTCAGCAGCCACCGCCGCCGCGCCGAGGCCTGCGACAGCCGCGATTGCAACCATCGACGGGAAACGGCTTTTAAGCTGTTCGACTTCAGCGTAATTTTTGCCATTGGCGACTAACTTACGCTCTTGAGCAACAAACGCGTCACGGTCGCCCTGCTCGCCATAAACCTCCATCAGCTTCAAGCGTAGGTCGCTGCGTTGCGGCTCCTGCTTGATGGCGCCTTCCAGAATGTCGGCAGCCTGATTCAGCCCGCCGCGCTCGATATGCGCTTGCGCTTGCGCCAGAACGTCGCCTGAACGCTCAGCCGCAGGCGCTACCAGCGGTGCGGCAATAGGCGCCACAACCACAACGGGAGCAATGGGCGCTGGAGCTGGAGCTGGAGCTGGAGCTGGAGCTGGAGCGAGTTTGACGCTTGGCGGTGGAACCTCAAGGCCTTCGAAGCTGCTTTCCGGCAGATCCAAATCGGTAGAAAACTCCGACTCCTCCGACAAGGCACGGGCCATGCGCAGATGCTTTGCAGCCTCTTGCTGAGCCTTGCGACGACGGGCCAACAACAGCAGCAACAGCAGAACCACTATCGCACCACCACCGACCAAGCCCATCAAGACAGGATTGGTCAGCAGATCGTTGTATTTAGACTCTTCTGCAGGCGGAGTCACCGCCTGAATCGGCGCCTCGGCAGGTACAGTAGCAGGCGTGGCAACATCAGCCGCCGGCGTTGCTGCCCCTTCTGCCGCAGACGGGGCAGCTGGCGGATTAGCGACCAACTCTGCCGGCATCGCCGCTGAAGGCTGAGCAACACCCGCGCCTTCGGCTTGCAACTTGGCCAATTGATTGTTCTTCAGCTCGATCAGCCGCTGAAGCTTGTCCATTTGGCTTTGCAGATCCGTCATGCGACTTTTCAGCTCGGCGTTATCGCGTTTGGTCGTATCGAGGCTTTCCCGAGTCACAGCCAACTTGTTGCTCAGCGCCTTGCTATCGCCCGCCGCACCTTTACCGCGCGCTTTGCCGGAATCAGCGGAAACCAGACTCAAAGTATCTTTGACTGCCGTTTGCGACCGCGCGGTATCGTCACTCGCGCGTTTGGTGGCATCCAGTTGCTGTGGTCGTGCAACTGAACGACGGCCCTGACGCCAGGCAGTATTCTGCGCAGCCACTTCGGCAATGGCCTTAGGTTGCGCCAGACTGGTGCTTTGTACTGAGTCCGGCAGACGCAACACCTGACCGGTTTTCAGCCGGTTGATATTGCCGTCGATAAAGGCATCCGGGTTCAGCGCCTGAATCGCCAACATGGTCTGCTGGACCGAGCCGCCGTTACGAGCCTTCGCGGCAATCTCCCAAAGGGTGTCGTGCCGCGTAGTGGTGTATTGCGCAGGCTTGCCCGCCCCGGTGAGCGGAGCTGTGACCGCAGCAGCTTGAACGGGTGCTGACTGGGCGGCGGCTTCGGCAGTTTGCGGGGAGAACTTCGAAGGATCGAGCAACACACTGTAGTCACGCAGCAGACGGCCGTTAGGCCACATCACCTGCACCAGAAACTTGACCATTGGTGCGGACAGCGGCTTGCTCGAAGTCACGCGCAAAACGCTTTTGCCACTGGCATTGAGTACCGTGGTGAAGGTCAGGTCGTTGAGGAACGCCTGACGATCGACACCCGCCTTGGCGAACTCTTCCGGTGGTGCCAGGCTCGGTACCACTTCGGCAGCGGTGAGATCCTTGACATCAAGCAGTTCGATTTCTGCTACCAGCGGCTGGTTCGGAGTCGACTTCAGGGTCAATTCCCCGAGCCCAAGGGCCTGCGCCATACCGGAGGACAGCGCCGAGGCGGCCGCAATTGCTAACACCAGTTTGCGAACTTGAACCATAGCCTCATCCTTTGTTTGAACATTCCTCGGCCAGCGAGAAGGTGTAGTAGCCGCTGCCATAAGGCATTGCGCACAGTGCTGAACCTGCACGCGATTATTTCATTCATGCCCTTGGAAGCCCCAGACAGCGGCTCGCCTCCAGCAACAAACGGCCAAGCATAGCGCCCAGCTAGAATCATCCTGCAAATTGTTGCCAAGTATCTTTTACAGAAGGTCTTTTATCAACAACTCAGCCAATTGCACAGCGTTGAGCGCAGCGCCTTTGCGTACGTTATCTGACGTCAGCCACAGATTAAGTTCCGCCGGGTCATCGACTCCGGTCCGAACCCGTCCGACATAAACCACATCCTGCCCCACCGCATCACCCACTGCGGTCGGGTAATCACCCGCTTCGACCAGCTCGATACCCGGAGCAGCGTCCAGTGCCGCGTTGACCTTCGCGAGGTCAATTTCGGTCGCCGATTGCAAGGTCACGGTAAAGCTATCGCCAAAAAACACCGGGGCTTGAACACACGTAACAGAAATCTTTAACAAAGGCTCTGCCAGGACCTCACGCAGCTCACTGACCAGGCGCTTTTCCAACATCGTGTGGCCTTGAGCATCAGGGGTGCCGACCTGAGCTAAAAGGTTAAAGGCCATCTGCCGATCAAAGAATCGCGGCTCCAACGGGCGAACGTTGAGCAATTCGGCGGTTTGCCGGGCCAGTTCTTTAACCGCTTCGCGACCTTGGGAGGAGACTGCCAGGCTGGCCGTCAGGTTGACGCGCTGAATGTCGAGCAAACCACGCAATGGCGCCAACACTACCGCCAGCGTGGTGGCCGACGCGCTAGGGCTGCTCAGCTGTACTGGCTTTTTCAAACCGGCCAGCACATGGCCGTTGGCTTCTGGAACGACTTGTGGCGCTTGCGTGGCAGGCAAGGCACCGGACAAATCGATCACTGCGCAACCAGCAGCCGTAGCACGAGGCGCAAAACTCAGCGTAACCGCGGGGCCGGCAGCGAAGAACACCAACTGAACCTTGCTGAAGTCGAATTCGTCGACTTCACGCACCCGCACATTCTTGCCGCGGAACGGCACCGAATGCCCCGCTGACTCACTGCTGGCCAACAAGTGCAAATTGGCGACAGGGAAATCACGCTCTTCAAGAATCTGGACGAGGGTTTCGCCGACAGTACCGGTGGCGCCGATCACGGCAATATCAAAGGACTGGCTCATGTTGCTACCTCAGGCGAAACAGGGGAGCGGCACTTTACCGGGGGTTTGAGGGACAGGCAATTGGCCGCGTTTTTTGTGGTGCCCGCCCCAGCCCCATCGCGGGCACGCCTCGCTCCTACAGGGCTTGTGTCGACCGCGGAATTTGTGCACGACATACAACCTGTAGGAGCGAGGCTTGCCCGCGATGACCGCCTGCCCGGCAACGCAGCCTTCCCCGCTGACAGCAACAAAAAACCCGCACCTCTTTCAAGGCACGGGTTCTTTCATTGCATCAATCGATCAACGCTCAAGCAGAATCCGCAACATGCGACGCAGCGGTTCGGCCGCGCCCCACAGCAGTTGGTCGCCAACGGTGAAGGCACCGAGGAACTGCGACCCCATGTTCAGCTTGCGCAGACGGCCAACCGGCACGTTCAGGGTACCGGTGACCTTGGTTGGGCTCAGCTCCTGCATGCTGATCTCACGCTGGTTCGGCACCAGTTTGACCCAAGGGTTGTGCTGGCTGATCAGCCCTTCGATATCGGCGATCGGCACGTCTTTGTTCAGCTTGATGGTCAGCGCCTGGCTGTGGCAGCGCATCGCGCCGATCCGCACGCAGATGCCGTCGACCGGGATCGGGCTCTTGAAGCGACCGAGGATTTTGTTGGTCTCGGCCTGGGCCTTCCACTCTTCGCGGCTCTGACCGTTCGGCAGCTCTTTGTCGATCCACGGGATCAGACTGCCAGCCAACGGCACACCGAAGTTTTCGGTCGGGTACGCGTCACTGCGCATGGCTTCGGCCACTTTGCGGTCGATGTCGAGGATGGCGCTGGCCGGGTTGGCCAGTTCATCGGCGACAGCAGCGTGGGTCGCGCCCATCTGTTTGATCAGTTCACGCATGTTCTGCGCGCCGGCACCGGAGGCCGCCTGATACGTCATGGCGCTCATCCACTCAACCAGACCGGCTTCGAACAAGCCACCCAGGCCCATCAGCATCAGGCTGACAGTGCAGTTGCCGCCGATGTAGTTCTTGGTGCCAGCGTCGAGTTGCTGGTCGATGACCTTGCGGTTCACCGGATCGAGCACGATCACTGCGTCATCCTGCATCCGCAGGCTGGAAGCGGCGTCGATCCAGTAACCCTGCCAGCCGGCTTCGCGCAGTTTCGGGAAGACTTCGCTGGTGTAGTCGCCACCCTGGCAGGTCAGAATCACGTCGAGGGTTTTCAGCTCTTCAATGCTGTAAGCATCCTTCAGCGGAGCAATATCCTTGCCCACGGACGGACCTTGGCCACCGACATTGGAAGTGGTGAAAAACACCGGCTCAATAAGATCGAAATCCTGCTCTTCCAGCATCCGCTGCATGAGCACGGAACCGACCATACCGCGCCAACCGATCAGACCTACACGTTTCATCGCAACTACACCTTTTACAAAAAGTGGGCACGCTTGCCGGCATCAGCGACAAGCGGGGCCCAAGAGATTACAGATTCCGCAGCGCGGCGACTACTGCGTCGCCCATTTCCTGCGTACCGACTTTGGCACAACCCACCGACCAGATATCGCCAGTGCGCAAACCTTGATCCAGCACCAGGCTCACGGCTTTCTCGATGGCATCAGCGGCATCCAGCAGATTGAAACTGTAACGCAGCATCATCGATACCGACAAAATAGTCGCCAACGGGTTGGCAATGCCCTGCCCGGCGATGTCCGGGGCCGAACCGTGGCACGGCTCGTACATGCCCTTGTTGTTGGCATCCAGCGACGCCGACGGCAGCATGCCGATGGAACCGGTGAGCATCGACGCTTCATCAGACAGGATATCGCCGAACAAGTTGTCGGTGACGATCACGTCGAATTGCTTTGGAGCGCGCACCAGCTGCATCGCGGCGTTGTCGACGTACATGTGGCTCAGCTCGACGTCCGGATAGTCCTTGGCCACTTGCTCGACCACTTCACGCCACAGCTGACTGGAGGCGAGTACGTTGGCCTTGTCCACCGAGCAGAGCTTTTTGCCGCGCACACGCGCCATGTCGAAACCGACACGGGCGATACGACGAATCTCGCTTTCGCTGTAAGGCAGCGTGTCGTAGGCCTGGCGCTCGCCATTCTCCAGCTCGCGGGTGCCGCGAGGCGCGCCGAAATAGATGCCGCCGGTCAGTTCGCGGACGATCAGGATATCCAGACCCGCGACGATTTCCGGCTTGAGGCTCGATGCCTCGGCCAGTTGCGGGTAAAGAATCGCCGGGCGCAGGTTGCCGAACAGTCCCAGTTGCGCACGAATTTTCAGCAATCCGCGCTCTGGACGAATGTCACGCTCAATGGTGTCCCACTTCGGGCCGCCTACAGCGCCGAGCAGCACCGCATCGGCAGCGCGCGCGCGAGCCAGGGTTTCATCAGCCAAAGGCACGCCGTGCTTGTCGATGGCAGCGCCGCCGATCACGTCATGGCTCAATTCAAAACCCAGCTGATACTTGTCGTTGGCCAGCTCCAGCACCTTGACCGCTTCGGCCATGATTTCCGGGCCAATACCGTCACCTGGGAGAATCAGAATCTGCTTGCTCATGCTTTCCTCATTTCATCTGTCGGTGTGCCCGCGGGCTCGCGGGCTCGCCGGGGAAAAATTCTATCGTTCGGCGCTTATCTTTCAGCCATCAGCACCAGTACATCCGTACTGAACGAACCATCGGCCTCAATCTCGAAATACTCGCGCACCTCAGCGCCCATGGCCTGCTGCAACTCACGGATTGCTACCCGCAGCGCTTGAGGTGTACGCATGCGCTCGACCCAAGAGCTGTACTCCAGGCGCAAACGCTGACGAGTCGTGCTGCGGGTATGCAGACCCGCTTCGCTGACCTGACGCAACCACTCACCGGCAGAATAATCGCGCACATGGCTGGTGTCGCGCAGCACTTCGACGGTTTGCAGATACGTGTCGAACAACGGGCTACCCGGCGACAACACATCGATAAACGCCGCCACCCCGCCCGGCTTGAGCACCCGCCGCACTTCGCGCAGGGCCAGACCGAGATCGCTCCAATGGTGCGCCGAATAACGGCTGAAGACGAAATCAAACTCGCCATCGGCGAACGGCAAACGTTCGGCGGCGCCCAGCACAGTCGTTACGTTGTTCAAACCACGATCAATCGCCGCGCCAGCCACTACGTCGAGCATCTGCTGGGACAGGTCGTAAGCCACGACTTCTTTTACCAACGAAGCCACATGAAAACTGACATGGCCAGCGCCGCAACCCAGATCCAGAACTCTTGCATCTGAGCGCCCAGCCAGCTCGGCCTGTAGCAGCGCGAACTCAGTGCCTTGAGCGTGCACGGCGCTGCTCAGATAGGCCGCAGCCTGTTCACCGAATTGCTTTTGTACCACTTGGCTATGCTGGGGACTGCTGGTCATGGTGACTTCCTTTTAGGGTGAGTCTTGTGTTGTGTGTGCGACCGTCATCGCGAGCAAGCCCGCTCCCACATTAGATTGGGTATGGCTTCAGTATCCCGCCCGACACAAATTTAGTGTGGGAGCGGGCTTGCTCGCGATGAGGCCGGAACTGCCTACAACAATTTCGAATCAATCAAGCGTCGCGAAACAACCAAGGCTGGCTCGCGCGGTGCTTGGCTTCGAAGGTCGCAATCGCTTCATGGTCCTGCAGGGTCAAGCCGATATCGTCCAGACCGTTGAGCAGGCAGTGTTTACGGAATGCGTCGATCTCGAAGCTCAAGACCTTGCCGTCCGGACGGGTCACCGTCTGGGCTTGCAGATTGACCTGCAACTGATAGCCAGGGTTTGCTTCGACCTGCTGGAACAGCTCATCGACTTCGGCATCGCTCAAGATGATCGGCAGCAAACCGTTCTTGAAGCTGTTGTTGAAGAAGATGTCGGCATAGCTCGGCGCGATGATGCTGCGGAAGCCGTATTCTTCCAGCGCCCACGGCGCATGCTCACGGCTCGAGCCACAACCAAAGTTCTCCCGGGCGAGCAACACGCTGGCACCTTGATAACGTTCGGCGTTGAGCACGAAATCCTTGTTCAACGGGCGCTTGGAGTTGTCCTGGTACGGTTGACCGACATCCAGGTAGCGCCACTCATCGAACAGGTTCGGGCCGAAGCCGGTGCGCTTGATCGATTTGAGAAACTGTTTTGGAATGATCTGATCGGTGTCGACGTTGGCACGATCCAAAGGCGCGACAAGACCAGTGTGCTGGGTAAAAGCTCTCATGTTTACTGCGCTCCCTGGATCAATTCACGGACGTCGATGAAACGACCGTTGACGGCGGCGGCGGCGGCCATGGCCGGGCTGACCAGGTGCGTACGACCACCGGCACCCTGACGGCCTTCGAAGTTGCGGTTGGAGGTCGATGCACAGTGCTCGCCCGACTCCAATCGGTCCGGGTTCATCGCCAGACACATCGAGCAACCTGGTTCACGCCACTCAAAACCGGCCTCGAGGAAAATTTTGTCCAGGCCTTCCGACTCAGCCTGCGCCTTCACCAGACCCGAACCCGGGACCACGATCGCCTGTTTGATGGTCGAGGCCACTTTACGGCCCTTGGCGATCACCGCCGCAGCACGCAAATCCTCGATCCGCGAGTTGGTGCAGGAACCAATGAATACGCGGTCCAGCTGGATATCGGTGATCGCCTGATTGGCGGTCAAACCCATGTACTTCAAGGCGCGTTCGATGGAGCCGCGCTTCACCAGATCGGTCTCTTTGGCCGGGTCCGGCACGTTCTGATCGACCGCGAGCACCATTTCTGGAGACGTGCCCCAGCTGACTTGCGGCTTGATCTGGGTGGCGTCGAGCTCAACGATGGTGTCGAACTTCGCATCAGCGTCGGACACCAGATCTTTCCAGGCTTCGACGGCCATGTCCCACTCCGCGCCTTTCGGGGCAAACGGACGGCCTTTAACGTAGGCGACGGTCTTTTCGTCCGCTGCGACCAAACCAACCCGCGCACCGGCTTCGATGGACATGTTGCAGATGGTCATGCGGCCTTCAACCGACAAATCGCGAATCGCGCTACCGGCGAACTCGATGGCGTGGCCGTTGCCACCGGCAGTACCGATCTTGCCGATCACTGCGAGGACAATGTCTTTGGCCGTCACGCCGAACGGCAATTGCCCTTCCACGGAAACCAGCATGTTCTTCATTTTTTGCGCGACCAGGCACTGAGTGGCAAGCACATGCTCGACCTCGGAAGTGCCGATCCCGTGAGCCAAGGCACCAAATGCACCGTGGGTCGAGGTGTGGGAGTCGCCACAGACGACGGTCATCCCCGGCAAAGTTGCGCCCTGCTCGGGGCCGATCACGTGGACGATGCCCTGACGGATGTCGTTCATCTTGAATTCGACAATGCCGTATTCATCACAGTTATCGTCGAGGGTCTGGACCTGCAAACGCGAGACCTGGTCGACAATGGCTTCGATGCCGCCTTTACGCTCCGGGGTGGTCGGTACGTTGTGGTCTGGGGTCGCGATGTTGGCATCGATGCGCCAAGGCTTACGCCCTGCCAGACGCAGGCCTTCGAAGGCCTGCGGCGAGGTCACTTCATGAATGATGTGACGATCGATATAAATCAGCGCAGACCCATCGTCGCGCTGTTTAACCAAATGCGAATCCCAGAGCTTGTCGTAGAGCGTTTTGCCGGCCATCAGACGGTCCTCATCAGCTTGTTTCTATGCCGTGGGTTTTGAGCATTTCAATAACCCCTTGGCTTGTGAGGTCGATCCTATGGGGTTACATTAAATAACTCAAATTCATATTTTTTATGCTTTGGATAACCATTTGGAATACGACCATGGACCTGGCCAACCTCAATGCTTTTATCGCGATCGCCGAGACCGGTAGTTTCTCCGGCGCAGGCGAGCGCTTGCACCTGACACAGCCTGCGATCAGCAAACGCATTGCCGGGCTGGAGCAGCAACTCAAGGTGCGGTTGTTCGACCGGCTCGGCCGTGAAGTCAGTCTGACTGAAGCCGGGCGCGCCCTGCTGCCTCGGGCCTATCAGATCCTCAATGTGCTGGATGACACCCGCCGAGCGCTGACCAATCTGACTGGCGAGGTCACCGGCCGTCTGACCCTGGCCACCAGCCACCACATCGGTCTGCATCGCTTGCCGCCATTATTGCGGGTCTTTACCCGGCGCTATCCAGAGGTAGCGCTCGACATTCAGTTCCTCGATTCGGAAGTGGCCTACGAAGAAATTCTCCATGGTCGCGCCGAGTTGGCCGTGATCACTCTCGCGCCGGAACCCCACACGCTGGTGCAGGCGACACCGGTCTGGGATGACCCGCTGGACTTCGTTGCCGCCCCCGAACACCCGCTGGTCAGCAATGGCGTGGTCAGCCTGGCCGACATCGCACTGCATCCGGCGGTATTCCCTGGTGGCAACACCTTCACCCACCATATCGTCCAGCGCCTGTTCGAAGCGCAAGGATTGACACCGAATATCGCCATGAGCACCAACTATCTGGAAACCATCAAGATGATGGTCTCCATTGGTCTGGCCTGGAGTGTTTTACCGCGCACCATGCTCGATGATCAGGTGGCGCGCATTCCTTTACCGGGCATACAGCTCACTCGCCAGCTAGGCTATATCCTGCACACCGAACGGACACTGTCGAATGCTGCGCGGGCTTTCATGGCCTTATTGGATGCACAAATCGATTTGCCACGGATCCAGGCATAAGTTGTGCTAACCCGTTATGGCCTGGAACCCTCGCGCTAAATGCCTCATTCAGCTTAAGGCCCGCTGCCAATGTACAAACCCGCTGACCGCACCCGCAAACCCATGCCCCCTATGCCGCGTATTCAGGCGCTCGACCCAAAAACGTCGGAACAGAGCTGGGAGAGCGCCCCGCAATTGCTCGCCGCGCTGAACGGCGCGCACCTGGGCGCCTGGTATTGGGACATAGAACGCGGGCAAATCAGTTGGTCAAGCGGCACTCAGGCCTTGTTTGGCTTCGACCCCCGGCAACCGCTGCCAGCCGATCTGGAATATCTGGACCTGCTGCCCGTTGAGGATCGGGCCAAAGCGATGCGCGCCTTCCATGCCGTGGTCGCTGGAGGGCCACTGGAGCAGGTGATGCATCACCGAATCCGCTGGCCGGACGGGAGCCTGCATTGGCTGGAGATAAACGGTAGCCTGCTGCCGGACAAGAACGGCAAACCGAGAATGATCGGCGTGATCCGTGAAATCACCCATCAACGCCAGCGCGAACAAGCCTTGAGCAGCTCGGAAAAACGCTTCGCCACGCTGTTTCATCTGTGCCCGAACATGGTGCTGCTGACCCGCCAGGAAGACGGTTTAATCAGCGAGGCCAATCAGTATTTCGAAAGCCTGTTCGGCTGGCCAGTGCAAGATGCGATCGGCCGCACCACGCTGGAGCTGGGTCTTTGGGTCCATCCGGAACAGCGCGCCCAACTGATCAAAGCCACCAAAGCCAAAGGCGAACTGATCAACATGGAGGTTCAGTTTCGTGCCAGCAGCGGGCAAATTCACGACGGCATTCTCAGCGCGCAAAAGGTCGAGCTGGAGGGTCAGCCCTATCTACTCAGCACCTTCCTCGACACCAGCGAACGCAAAAACGCCGAGCAAGCACTGAAAGACAGCCAGGAGCGCCTCGACCTGGCATTGGACTCTGCCCAACTCGGTACCTGGGACTGGCACATTCCCAGCGGCATGCTTTATGGCTCGGCACGGGCCGCACAGCTTCATGGTCTGGATCCCAAGCCCTTTCACGAACCCTTCGATGCGTTTTTTGAAGGCGTTCCCGATGAAGAGCGCGATAGCATGCGCGACGCCTATCGCAGCCTGCGTGAAGGACCGGCAGGCAGTTATCAGTTGACCTACCATGTGCAGCTGGCAGACGGCAGTTCGCGCTACCTGGAAAGCCGGGCCCGGCTCTACCGCGACGAAGACGGTAATCCGTTTCGCATGGCCGGCACTCTACTGGACATCACCGAGCAGGTGGAACGCGAGCAACGCCTGGTCACTTCCGAAGAGAAATTCGCCAGTCTGTTCCAGGTCAGCCCGGACCCGATCTGCGTGACCCACCAGGACACCGGCCAGTTCATCGAGATCAACTCCAGTTTCACCCAGACATTTGGCTGGACTGCCGCCGACGTCATGAATCGCAGCACCGATCAGATCGGGCTCTGGGACAATACAGGGAAGCGCCAGCAACGCATCGAGCAAGTCATCCGCGAGCAGGCGCTGAACAATGTCGCAGTGATTGTTCATCACAAAGACGGCCAGTCCCTGACCTGCGTGATCTCAAGTCGCCAGATCAGCGTCGGCGACCAACCCTGCATCGTCACCACCCTGCGCGACATCACCCAACAGCAACGCTCCGAGGCCGCGCTCAAGGCCAGCGAAGAGAAGTTCGCCAAGGCATTCCACTCAAGCCCCGACGCCATCACCATCACCGAGCGCGACACCGGGCGCTATCTGGAGGTCAATGACGGTTTCTGCCGGTTGACGGGCTACCGTGCGGACGAGGTGGTCGGGCGCACGGTGTATCAGATTGGCATCTGGGCCGAGGAGAAACAGCGCTCGACCTTGCTGGCGGAATTGCAGATAAAAGGCCGGGTTCATCATCTGGAAATGCTCGGCCGTAACAAGCGCGGGGATATTCTCACGGTCGAGGTATCGGTCGAGCCCATTACCCTGAATGAAACACCGTGCCTGCTACTGACGGCGCGGGACGTCAGCCTTTTGAAGAATGCCGAGGCGCAAATTCGCCATCTGGCCTACCACGACCCTCTGACCAACCTGCCCAACCGTGCACTGCTGATGGACCGCCTGAGCCAGCAAATAGCGCTGCTCAAACGGCATAACCTGCGTGGCGCCCTGCTGTTTCTCGACCTCGATCACTTCAAGCACATCAACGACTCCCTCGGCCACCCGGTCGGCGATACCGTGCTGAAAATCATCACCGCCCGGCTTGAGGCCAGCGTACGCATGGAGGACACCGTCGCGCGCCTTGGCGGCGACGAGTTTGTGGTATTGCTCAGCGGCCTGGAAGGCACACGAAGTGAGGTCAGCGATCAAGTGCGCGAGCTGGCCGACACTTTGCGCGAGCTGCTGTCCGAGCCCATGTTTCTCGATGGTCAACGGTTGCAAGTCACGCCGAGCATCGGCATAGCCTTGATCCCCGACCACGGCTCGACCCCAAGCGACTTGCTCAAGCGCGCGGACATCGCGCTCTACCGGGCCAAAGATTCCGGGCGAAATACCACGCAAATGTTCCACAGCACCATGCAAAAAGCCGCCAGCGAGCGATTGCGCATGGAGACCGACCTGCGCCTGGCCCTCTCGCGAGGCGAGTTCAGCCTGCACTTCCAGCCACAAGTCGACGCGCGCGGCAACCGCATAGTGGGCGCCGAAGCACTGGTTCGCTGGCAACACCCAAAACTGGGGGCGCAATCCCCCGCAGAGTTCATCAAAGTCCTGGAAGAGAGCGGGCTGATTCTGGAGGTCGGCACCTGGATTCTCGATGAGGCCTGCCAGGCCTTCCGCCAACTGATCGACGAGGGCCGGATCGACCCACTCAATTTCAGCCTTTGCGTGAATATCAGCCCACGGCAATTTCGCCAGAACGACTTCGTCGAACGCATCGAACGCAGCCTGAGCAACCATCAACTGCCCTACTCACTGCTGAAACTGGAGATCACCGAAGGCATCGTGATCCAGAACCTCGATGACACCATCAGCAAGATGCGCCGCCTGAAAAAACTCGGGGTCAGTTTTGCCATGGATGATTTCGGCACTGGCTACTCCTCGCTGACCTACCTCAAGCGCCTACCCGTGGATGCGCTGAAGATCGATCAGTCCTTCGTCCGCGACGCAACCAACGACCCGAACGACGCGGAAATCATTCGCGCCATCGTCGCCATGGCCCTCAGCCTTGATCTGGCAGTGATTGCCGAAGGCGTGGAAACCTCGGAGCAGCTTGAGTTCTTGCAAGGTCTGGGCTGCCATTTGTATCAAGGCTACCTGCACAGCCGGCCGTTACCGCTGGACGAGTTCAAGAAGCTGCTCAAATAAAGGGCATTAAAAAGGGCTCCGGAGCGCCCAATACCGGTCAGTTAAGCGAACGCAGCCTTTGTAGGAGCGAGCTTGCTCGCGATGGACGTTAACGATGACGCGTGTTTGCTGGATAAACGCGTCGCCCTCAGATCCATCGCGAGCAAGCTCGCTCCTACACATACCCTTAACTGACTGGCGTTAGCCAAAGCGCCCGTTCTTAATGCGACGTGGTTCGTTTGAACGATCCTCAGGCCGCTTTGGTGTTCTGAATGCCCAGCAAACGCCCGACCTGATCCAGATCGGTTTCCCGACGCATCGCCGTGAACAGCTCAACCGCCTCAGGATAATTACGTGTCAGCATCGCCAGCCATTGCTTCAAACGCCCCGGCGCAGAGCGTGGTGTCAGTTGCGCGACGGCTTGCGCCCAGAACTCCTGAAGCATCGGCTGCAGATCGTCCCAGGACATCTCGACAACCTCTTCACCGGCCTGCGCCGCGGCTATCTGCCGCGCCAGGTCCGGACGCGACACCAGCCCACGACCGAGCATGATGTCTTCGACACCGCTGATCTCACGGCAGCGGCGCCAATCTTCGACGCTCCAGATATCGCCATTGGCAAACACCGGCACTTTGACCACTTCCTGGACGCGTGGAATCCACTCCCAATGGGCAGGAGGCTTGTAACCGTCGGTCTTGGTGCGGGCATGCACAACGATGTGCGCAGCGCCGCCCTCAGCCAGGGCCGTGGCACACACCAGTGCGCCGTCCGGGCTGTCGAAGCCCAGGCGCATCTTGGCCGTCACTGGAATATGCGCCGGCACCGCACGACGGACTTCAGCGACGATTGCGTTCAACAGTTCCGGCTCTTTGAGCAGCACCGCACCACCGCGAGACTTGTTGACGGTCTTGGCCGGGCAGCCGAAGTTCAGGTCGATAACTTGTGAGCCCAGCTCGCAGGCCAGTGCAGCGTTTTCCGCCAGGCATACCGGATCAGAGCCGAGCAATTGCACGCGCAACGGCACGCCGGCAGCGGTCTTCGCGCCGTGGAGCAACTCAGGGGCCAACTTGTGAAAGTAAGCCGGGGTCAGCAGACGATCGTTGACGCGGATGAATTCGGTCACGCACCAATCGATCCCGCCAACGTGGGTCAAAACGTCCCGAAGGATGTTGTCGACCAACCCCTCCATGGGCGCCAAAGCAATTTGCATGGATAACACTCAACGAAAAACACGGGCAAAAAAACGTGAGGCAGTTTACTGGGTTTCGCGTGGTAAACCCACGCCCGCGTAGGAGCTGCCGCAGGCTGCGATCTTTTGATCTTCGGCGGCTCCAGCAAAGTCAAAAGATCGCAGCCTGCGGCAGCTCCTACACCGCGACGTGCAACGCTGGGCCATAGCCCTCGATAAACTCCGCCGGCATACGCTTGGGCTTGCCGCTGGACAGCTCGATACACACGAACGTGGTCTGGGCCCGGAGCAAGGTGGTGTTATCGCTTGGGCGGACCAATTGAAAGCGTCGGGTCATTTTCAGACGCTGATCCCAATCGACGATCCAGGTCGCCAATTGCACTTCATCACCCTCGTAGGCAGCCGCCAGGTAATCGATCTCGTGGCGTACCACGGCCATCGCCCGATCCAGCCGTCGGTACTCGGTCAGGTCCAGCCCCAAGCGCTGCGAATGACGCCAGGCGCAGCGCTCGAGCCAGGTGACATACACCGCGTTATTGGCATGCCCGAGCCCGTCGATGTCTTCGGCATCCACCTGCAGATCAATGATAAATGGCGTTGCCAGATCCCAGCCCATGCCCCACTCCCCAGTCAGATAAATTCGACCGAGGCAGTGTAACGGATGCTCAGGCGGATTGGCGCGATTGCAGACTGCGTCCGGCGAGCAAAGCCAACACCCCTTCGATCAGACGCGGGTCAGCCAATACACGCTGATGGCCGCCCTCTTGCAGTCGCAACAGACGGCTGTCGAACCAGGCCTCGTGAATCAACTGCGATTCATTGACCGGAACAAAGCAGTCATCCTCGGCATGCACGATCAGCCCTGGCATATCCAATTGATAGTGGGCCACATCGAGCCGGGACGCCGGCATGCCGACCTCCTGCTCAACTTGCCGGATAAACGCCGAACGCGCCGCTGGCGGCAAGCGTACATACCGGGCGAAACCGCGCAGCACACCCAATATGCGGGCTGGAGCTGCAATGCTGACCAGGGTTTCAGTACGCAAGCCCAACTGGACCGCCAGCATGGCACTGGCGCCGCCCATGGAGTGACCGATGACGGCCTGTAATTGGATGGACTCGCCCGCGCCGAGGCGTCAATGCGCCACGGGGGCAGTCTAAGAAGCCACCGACAGCGAGGGCGAATCCATGAAAAAGAATACGACGGTTAAACAGTCCCTGTCTTCAACCGA
>NZ_JBVASJ010000016.1:0-120747 GCF_057813935.1 Pseudomonas sp. F220 | reverse complement strand
CACAATGACCTTTCAGCCAAGCCCTTCAGGTGGAATAAGACGGCTGAATCAATCATCAGCTCTGTAAACAAAGCAAAGCTGGGGGCGATAAAGAATAAGTTATTGAATTAACCGCTCAGGACACTAGAGGCTCAATGCCGCAGGGTCAACCTTTCAAAAACAGTCATGATTTTTCAATCGGAAATATGTAGGGCTTAAGCACTCAAACCGAATATCTTCCGGATTTCAGTGCGTAGGAGTTCTCTGTTTTTGGTGTGGCATTCCCAAATGATCGCCACTCTCCATCCCCGCTTGAGTAGCGCCTGCTGTGCATCAACATCTCGCTCTACGTTCTTCGCCAGTTTTGGCAGCCAAAAGTCCAGCCTGCTCTTGGGCGTATACGCATACTTGCAGCCAGGATGTCTGTGCCAAAAGCAGCCGTGGACGAATATGCACAATTGGTATTTGGGGAACACCAAGTCAGGTTTTCCCGGCAGATCCTTCCTATGCAGACGATAGCGAAGCCCCATTTCATGACACACCGATCGCGCGACCATTTCAGGCTGCGTGTTCTTGCCTTTGATCATCGACATGATCTTGGAGCGGTGTTCTGGGGAAACTATGTCTGCACTCATTGAATGTATGCGTCCGGGCTTGTCCATGGACTCGACTTTTTGATCGGTACCGCCTCACTCGATTTTAGCTTTTTCTTTGCCGAATTTCGCTCACACCACTAGCTCACGTTGATCCCCTACAGCGGCTAGATTCATATGCACGATGGAGCAAACTCTCCGACGCGACGATACCGACACGCGTTGCCCTGACTCAAGATTTTCTTGAACCACGGTCAGTTTTTTACCCTGGGCTCCGGCGGCGGCTCCGCTCTTCCTTTACGTGCTTATGACAAGTAGATATTGTGAATGGCATTGCGCCACTGCAAGCCTCTTAATGACATATCAACATAAGTGATTTCTGAAGGGCTCACATTCAATCGCTTTGTCGTTAAGGTCATGCCAGCTTTGAGGTTGGCCATGAGTTCGCAAAGTCTTAGAGGAGTGGAACATGGACAAGGAGTCGCCTCTGAAAATAGATACATGCGGCCAACTCATTTCTCGAGTCATTGTTGCAGAAGCGACTTATGAGACGGACGCATGGGCATGTGGGTCGCTCCGTGGTTAAGCTGAACCCTTTGCTCCGCATGGCGACCATTGCCGGTGTCGAGGTCGCAGTCAAACTCCACATAGCGCGGGGCGACGACCTCGACGCCCGCGACGGGGGAGGTGCTACTCCTCTGATGCTGGCCTCTGCCCGAAGGAAAAAGGGCGTTGTGCAGCTGCTTTTGGCTGCTGGAGCAAAGCCGGAGCTGCTCGACCCCGAAGGCAGGGATGCTCTCGCATACGCGGAGAAGGGTGAATGTACCCAATGTATCGCTCTGTTGAGAGAGGCTCTTGGTTTTTCCGGCCAACTGAATGAAAACTACGTATACGACGAAGGTTCGCCTCAGACTGACGCGGAGACGGTGGAGTCTTTTCACCCCACCTTCTCGAGCGAATCGTCGTGTCACGAAGCGAAGGATGAAACGGCTGAGGTGAAGACTCACGTCGATGACGTAGTCGTGTCTGACGCCCGCCCAGTTCTTGAGCCCGTTATCCACGATGAGGACCCTTGCCTTCACACGGGTGAGCATATAGTCGTGACCGTCGAGGCGGATGCGCGCTCAAATCACATCGACCTTGACGACGAGCCTCTCGATTTGGGATTCGAAGGTGACTGGGTGGCGGAGGCTGAAGCGATTGCCCCGAAGGGGGACATAACCGTTGCTAAAGAAATCAGCATACTTCAAGGAACGATAGGTCGGCACAAGGCGATCGACACCGATATGGAATGGGACGATATCGATCTGTTTCTTCCAGAAAGGGCGCTTCCTTTAGCGAGTGATGATGGCAAGGGCATACGTGGCTTGCTTTTCCGGGGACTGCGCGAGGGTACTGTATCCGAGACAGCTCTTATCGATGTATGTCGGGAGGCTGACATCTCCCGCAATGAAGAAGCTGAACGTCTGCTGACTTTCGTTTTAGGCGATCTCGGCGTTGTGATCGATGAATGGACGGGATTGGCCGAGCAGTCGGATCTTCTCGAGCCGACAACTGACGAAGAATTGAGGCTATCAGAGGCCTTGGAATTCGCGGAAGACCTCGCATCAGGTCGCAACGAGCCGCTGAGATTCTACGCAAAGGGACTGAAGAAAGACCTACTCCAGGCAGCAGAGGAAATCGCTTTGGGCCGGGAGATGGAGGACGCAAGAGGCCATGCACTGGATGCTCTCTCTTGCTGGCCCTTGGGCCTTGGTGTCGTTTTCGAGGCTGCCGACAAGGTAGCCTGCGGAGAGGCAGGTTATGAGGTGTTCACCTCTCGACATGATCTTGTTGGCGAGGGTGCGGGCGACGAGAGCACGAGTGAGGTGTCGTCCGGTGAGAAGGTCGAGTACGAGGAAGACGAATTCAGACTCGATTCAGACGCGGCAGCCTTTGTATCAGCGGTTTCAGCTGCGCGCTCTGCCGGCAATGACTCCGTGAGGGTCCGTGATGCGCTTGCGGCCGCCAGTCTTTTCCGAGGTTTCCTGCTCAAGCTCTCGAGGAGGGCTGATTACGATTCCGCAGGTGCAGCCTTCTCCATTGCAATTCGACGCGAAGAAGTGGCGCGGGAAAGGATGATTCTCTCCAACCTTCGCTTGGTGCTTTCTATAGCCAAGAAATATCGATGGTCTGAGCTTCCTTTTGATGATCTTGTGCAGGAAGGCAATATAGGTCTTATGAAGGCCGTCGAACGCTTCGACTGGCGCAAAGGGTTCAGATTTTCCACTTATGCGACGTGGTGGATTCGTCAGCAAATTTCGCGCGCAATCGCTAATAAGGAACGAGCGGTCCGTGTTCCAGTGCACATGCAAAGCTTGGCAAGGAATACTCTGCGTGAGCGGGATGAGTTCGAGGCTGAGATGGGGCGTCCTGAAACCGAGCGCGAGACATCACATCGAACGGGAATAGCCCTTGATAAGCTCAAGCTTCTTTTGACCGTCTTCGAGAAAGTCAGCAGCTTGGACGAACACTTTGCCGGCTCCTCGACCTCCTTGCTCGATTTCCTCCAAGAGGAGGAGTCATCAAATCCTGCGATTGCTGCAGAAGTCGCTTCCTTGCGGGCAATTCTGCTCGACATGATTGGAGAACTTGACGAACGTTTGGCCGAGGTCATCACCCTTCGTTTTGGTTTGGGCCAAGACGAAGCCATGACCTTGGAGGAGATTGGGCTCCGATTCGATGTCACTCGTGAACGGATTCGACAAATCGAGTCGAAGGCACTTAAAAAGCTATGCCATCCGATCAGAAAGGAAAAATTGGCCTTGTACGTGGGCGACTACTTCGAGGTAAAACAGCCTCTCTCTCCGGAGGTCCAGTCAGAGGGGGCCAGGGCTCGAGGTACTAAGCACCTCGGTACGGGCGAGCCTCATCAACCGGTATCTGAGGACTTAGAGGTCGTTCATCAGGTCTTAAATAAGACTGCTTTGTCCGAGTCTCCGGTGGAGGCAAGTGCCGCTCGTCACGAGGGGCTGTTATCCGATCTTCTGGATGAGGCCAGGGCTCTTGGCCTTAGCGTTGAGGAGCAGCATTCGGGTGATGGCCGGATTTACGTATTGCTGCCAGCACAGCCGGATGCTCGGGTTCGTAAAGTTGCCCGAAGGATGGCTGATATCGGTTTCACACTTCTTTCCGGAACTACCTACGTCAAATGAACGAACGCACTAGGTATGCCCCGCCGCGAGCCGGCGCGATGCTGGAAGCCCTACGTGGTCTCGGATACTCGACTGCCGCAGCTTTAGCTGATGTGATTGATAACGGCGTTTCCGCCGGAGCATCAGAAATTCATGTGACGTTCGACTGGGATGGCGAGAGAAGTCGAGTTTCCATCTTGGACAATGGACGAGGCATGGACGACGCCGAGTTAGAGGCGGCAATGACGCTTGGTGCTAAGAATCCTCTTGATGACCGTGCGTCTAATGATCTCGGTCGTTTTGGGATGGGCTTAAAAACCGCATCGTTTTCTCAGTGTCGCTGTCTCACTGTTGCGTCTAGACGGATGAGTGGTCCAGTTTCCTGCCTGCGTTGGGATCTCGATGCCATTGCGGCATCAACGGACGTTGGATGGAGGATGTTTGAAGGGGCAGCCCGTGGCTCCGAAGCTTTCGTTGAGCCGGTCGATGCGCTCCACTCCGGAACTATAGTCCTCTGGGAGCAGTTGGATCGAATCGTCACGCCTGGCTATACCCTCGATCACTTTGCCGACTTGGTAGACGATGTTGAACTACGTCTGGCAATGGTTTTCCATCGCCTGTTAGAAGGGCCGAGCCCGGTTATCCGGCTGTTCCTCAACGACAAGTTGGTTAGTCCGTGGGATCCCTTTATGACAGGGCACCCTGCGAAGCCGTGGCATTCGCCAGTCGCCCGAATCCTCACGCCATCAGGCCTCGTGGAGGCTCAATGCCACGTTTTACCACACAAAGATCGGCTTTCCGAAGATGAGTTCCGTAAGGCGGGGGGGGCAGAAGGGTGGACCTCTCAACAAGGGTTTTACGTGTATCGGAACCATCGTTTACTTCTGGCAGGCGGATGGCTTGGGATTGGGCAGGGACGCGCATGGAACCGAGAGGAGCCTCACCGGCTTGCCCGGATCAGGTTAGACATCCCTAATACTGCCGATTCTGCCTGGAAGATCGACGTCAAGAAGTCCACCGCCCGGCCTCCCGTAACAGTGCGTCCATGGCTTACGAAGTTGGCTGAGGATACGAGAGAAAGAGCCAGAAGAGTCTTTGCTTTTCGAGGTACGCCAATGCTTGGGCCGGGAGGTCTCAAGGTTGAGCAACAGGCATGGCGTGTCGAGAGGCTTAAGGATGGTGTGCGCTACCGCATCGACGAGAGACATCCAGCAGTGGCGGCGGTGATTGAGGCTGTTGGCGTTAATGCTGACCTCGTTCGGGCCATGCTACGCGTCGTAGAGGAAACAGTGCCTGTCCAAAGAATATGGCTCGACACCGCCGAAAACAAAGATACCCCTATAACCGGCTTCTCAGGAGAGTCCGAAACGGCTCCTGACGGCGTCCGAACTGTCCTCCTGACGCTCTTTAAGGACATGGTGGGGCGACGTGGAATGAATCCCGAAGCGGCCGTCAAAGCCTTGTCCTTGACGGAGCCTTTTCAGAACTACCCTAGTCTCGTCGCGTCTCTTCCGAGCCTCGCGGCAATACCCCAAGAAGGGACTGCATAATGACGGAAGAGCAGAACAAGGTATTTCAGCGCGTCGTTAGCGTCGCTCAAACTTTCTTGGTCGAGGCTATGGAGAATGGCTCGGTCACGCCGACCCTCATCGCCGAAAAAGTCGACTTTGTCGCGACGCATATGGCCCCAGGCGAAAATGTCGACCGGAAGGAGGCCGTTGCAGAACTCATTCGTCGATTCAGCCTATGGATCGGCGGAGCGTCCACTCTGTCAGACAAGACTGGCCATAAGGACTGGCTTAATGCCGCTCGCAAAAGGGACTGGCGTTACTGGCAGCGCTACCGCGATTTCCTTGAGAGTAAGATGTCCGTTAAGGCCGTGGATGCTCTAGATGATGCGACCAATAAAATTCTCGAACTGCTTGAGGATCCTCTTCGCGAGGAAGGCTGGGATAGGCGCGGGCTTGTCGTTGGACATGTCCAGTCCGGTAAGACGGGCAACTACACTGGCCTGATATGCAAAGCTGCCGACGCAGGATATAAGATCATCATTGTGCTTGCCGGCCTGCACAACAATCTGCGGTCGCAAACCCAGATTCGCCTTGAAGAGGGCTTCCTCGGCTATGAGACCTCGGCGAAGAATGATGTCGTCCGCTACATCGGAGTGGGCGAGAACGGGCGTGACGCGGAGATTCGCCCAAACTGCGCGACCAACCGCTCGGACAACGGCGATTTCAACACAAAGGTTGCGAAACACCTGGCTATCTCCCCTGAGCAGAGGCCTTGGCTATTCGTCGTCAAAAAGAACAAGACGGTGCTAGATCGTCTCCTGAAATGGATTCGCAACCATGTCGCGGACTCCAAGGACGCTGACGGTCGTCCGCTAGTCTCAGGCTTTCCTCTGCTCCTGATCGACGACGAGGCTGATCACGCCTCCGTCGATACCGGGGACCAAGTGGTAAGCAAAGATGGCTCCGTGGACGATGAATACCAGCCGAAGGCCATCAATAGCCGCATCCGAAAAATCCTCCATTCCTTCTCCCGAAAAGCTTACGTGGGGTACACCGCCACACCGTTCGCAAACATTTTCATTGATCGGCGGAAGGCGACGAAGGAGGAGGGGCCCGACGTGTTCCCGCAGTCATTCATCATCAACATCTCTGCACCCTCGAATTACATCGGCCCTGCCCGTGTCTTCGGGCTGCGCGCACCTGAGGGGCGGGTCGGCGGTCTGCCGCTTACTCGCGAGATTGACGATCAGGCAGCCGACACAGGTGAAGACGGCTGGATGCCTCCTAGGCACGATAAGAACCATGTTCCCCTGTTTGAAGGGCGTGACGAGGTACCTCCATCCCTCAGGGAGGCGGTATCGGTTTTCGTTCTGGCGTGCGCCGTCCGCGCCCTGCGCGGACAGGGCCGCCAACACTGCTCGATGTTGATTCACGTAACTCGCTACACCGCCGTTCAGGAGGAGGTTCGCCGTCAAGTTGAGGATCTAGTGAAGAACTATCGCCAGCGGGTGGAGCGCGGCTTCGAGAAAGACAAGCTGATGGCGGAGTGGCGGGATCTCTGGGAGTCCGACTTCGCTCCGACGTCGGCCGCTGTGGCGACGGCCATGGGGGAGACTAGCGGTGAGTTCAACCTCCCCGAGTGGGAGGAGGTGGAGGCTGTTCTTGCGGACGTTCTGGGGGATTTGGCCAACAGCGTCAGAGCGATCAACGGTTCGGCCGGGGACGTTCTTGATTACGCTGAGCGCGAAGAGACCGGCCTCAAGGTCATCGCCGTAGGTGGAGACAAACTCGCCCGAGGCCTGACTCTCGAGGGGCTCTGCGTCAGCTATTTCGTGAGAACCACGAAGATGTACGACACCTTAATGCAGATGGGTCGTTGGTTCGGCTACCGGCCTGGGTACCTCGATCTCTGCCGTCTCTACACGACCTCCGATCTCGTCGAGTGGTTCGGGCACATTGCCGACGCAGCAGAAGAGCTTCGCCAAGAGTTCGACATCATGGCTAAGGTACATGCCACGCCAGAGAATTACGGCATGAAGGTTCAGTCGCATCCCGTTCTTATGGTTACCTCGCCTATCAAGATGCGTAGCGCCAAAAGTTTGCAGGTCTCTTTCTGCGGATCGGTTCTTGAGACAGTCGCGTTCCATCGTGATTCGTCTGTCATTGAGAGAAATCTAGTAGTCATGGAGAGGCTCCTCGACGCCGCTGGGGTCCCCGCGGAGAACGATAAAATCGTCCGCAATAGAGGCGATAGCGCTCAGGAGTGGAAAGGCTTCCTTTGGGATAACGTCGCGGCAGAGCACGTTATAGAGTTCTTTTCCGGATATCTGACCCACCCTGCCGCGCGGAAGGTGAACAGCGCCGTCCTGGCTGACTTCGTTAAGGTGATGGCAGCTAAGGGAGAGCTTACGTCCTGGACCATTGCTCTCGTAGGCGGCAGCGACGGGAAGGACCGCATGTTTTGCGAAAAATACGCTCTGGAAAACATGATCGTACGAAGCCAAAACCCAGGTTCGAAGGGGGAGCATTACTCCATCGGGCGACTTCTTTCGCCTAGAGACGAATCGATTGATCTCGACGAGGATGCTTGGCTGGCTGCTCTAAATCTCACCATCGACGATAGGATGGTGGATCCTGCCCGAAGGACCGAGGAAACAGGCAAGGAGCCACCTAAAGCACCGAGCGGGGTGTTCGTGCGACAGGTTCGAGGGTTGGGTGCGAAAGGAGTTCTCGGTCATCCCGAGCGAGGCCTTCTACTTTTATACCCCATTGACCCGAACGGGGCAGGACTCCCTGAGGACGCTGTTCCCGTCATCGGCTTCGGTGTGAGTTTTCCCGCAAGCCGCTCGGCGACAACCGTCAAGTACGAAGTGGATCACCTGCTCTGGGAGACTGAGTATGCGCCGGCCTATTGACGAGTTCGTCGCAGCTTGGGGCGCACTTTCCGGGAGTAAAGGAGAGGAGGGTGGCTGGCTTGGTATCGCGGTGGCTTCCGTCGGGAAGTGCGAGCTTATGGCTGCCCGACGTTGCCCTGGCAACGAAGAGTCTCTTCTTGCTCGCTTCTCGACGGCCCGCCTCGGATCGTCCGAGCGCCTGCCTGAGGGCAGAGGCTTCGAGGTGGTCCGGGCGGATCCTCGTGGCGACGGCAAGACGTGGATAGCCCTGTCACGCAAGGAATCCGGCAGTATCGAACTGTTCTCAGAGATGGTCGGTGATGTCGCTGGAGCCATGGATGCTTCTGTTGCAGAGGGCGAGGATGCCGTTTTGCGGACGATGTTGCGCAGGGTTCGAATGTGGCAACAGTTTATGTCTCGCGGACCTGTTCCTCTCAGTCCTGAGGCCGAGCTTGGCCTAATGGGTGAACTCGCCTTTATGGTCACTCTTATAAACTCTGGAGTTTATGCTGAGGAAGTGCTCAGAGGCTGGGTTGGGCCCGACGATGCTCTGCAGGATTTCCTATTGGGTGACGGAGCGGTTGAGGTAAAGGCAACAATGTCCTCGTCTGGCTTCCCTGTGAAGATAAGCTCCCTTGAGCAGTTGGATGACTCGGTGGCGTCGCCACTCTTTCTCGCTGCCGTACGGTTTGCTTCTGAGGATGGCGGGCTCACCCTTCCTGAAATGGTCGCGGAGGCCGAGCAACTTTTTCGCGAAGTACCAGGAGCGATCAACTTCCTTAAAGATAGGCTTATGGTTGCCGGATATTCCGAAATTCACTCGAGCCATTACACCCGCAGGTTCGAACCGAAGGAGACGAGAGTTTTTGCTGTGTCTGAGGGCTTCCCTCGACTGACCACGGGAACCGTTCCTGTTGGCATCACGCGAGCCCTTTACGAAATCAATCTGGACCACGCCGAAGAGTTCCTCTTGGACCTCTGCGCGGCTCTGAAACTACTAGGAGTAACTGGATGACGCTTGATGATTTTTTCGCAGAGACCAGGGGCGAAATAGCGAACCAGATGTCTGACGGCGCCCCTTTTGGTGAACTCGTTTTTTCCGAAGTGGTGATGCAGCATCTTGCTGAAGCCGGAATGACTTTCGATCCAGTTGTGTGCCACTTTCAGGGGAAGGTTGGCAATGCGAATTTGCGCTTAAGCGGCTATGCAATGTCTGAAGACGCTGACCAGCTTGACCTGTTCGTAAGTTTGTATGAAGGCTTTGAAAACCTGAGTCCGATTTCCGATCAAGATATCAAGACAGCAGCGGCCCAATGCGTTCGTTTCTTGGAACTCTGTGCAGCCGGGCGCATTGCCGAAAAGCTCGATCCATCAAGCGACGTCCATTCCCTTGCGCTGACGATTCGAGAAATTTACGACGGGCTTGAACAGGTTCGTGTTTATGTACTTACGGATGGTATAGCCAAGTCGAAAAGCTTCCAATCTCGAGAAGTTGGCGAAAAACTCGTGAAACTTGAGGTGATGGATATTGAGCGACTTTATCGCCATCGTTCTGAAGGCAAGCCTCGTGATGAACTTGTCATTGATTTCAAAGATGTGTCAGGTTCTCCACTGCCCTGCGTTTTCGTGCCAGGTGAAACAGGGGATTATGACTATGCTCTTACCGCAATTCCAGGTGAGGCGCTTAGATTCATCTATGAAAAATTTGGACCTCGCCTGCTTGAGGCCAACGTGCGCTCATTCTTAAGCGTAAAGGCGAAAGGTGTGAACGCGGGACTGCAGAATACTTTGCGGAATGCCCCTGAAAGATTCATGGCTTACAATAATGGGATTGTATTAGTCGCTGATGAGATGCGGTTGGATCGCGCCGTAGATGGATCGCCGGGCATTGCTTGGTTACGTGGCATGCAAATTGTTAATGGCGGCCAAACCACAGCTTCAATTTTCTTTGCCAAGAAAAAGTACGCAGATACGGATTTGAGCAAGGTTCGCGTCCCAGCCAAAATCATCGTTATGAAAGAGCAGGATCCTGCAAAAGAAGAGGCGCTGGTCTCCGACATCTCGCGTTATGCCAACAGTCAAAATGCTGTTCGGCAATCAGATCTATCAGCCAACAAGCCGTTCCATGTTGAAATTGAGCGGTTATCGCTTTCCGTCTATTGCCCTGATGGTATGGGCCGATGGTTCTACGAAAGGGCTGCGGGCAGTTACAACACTTTACTTTCACGTGAAGGTGTTACTCCAGCTAAGCTTCGCGCCCTGAGGGACTCCGTACCAACCTCGAGGAAAATAACAAAAACTGAGTTGGCGAAGTACTCCACTGCGTGGGATGGCCAAGCTGATGTTGTCAGTCTTGGCGCACAGAAGTGCTTTGATCGGTTCATGTCTGGTATGGCTGACGTTGAGGCTAAAGGTACGGTTTTTACTCCGGATGTTTCTTATTTTAAGGCTATTGTCTCGAAAGCTTTGCTGTTCAAGGCAGTTCACAAGACTGCTCGGCCATTGGTGCCTGCCTTTCTCGCGAACGTTGCTGCTTACACTGTTGCATTAATTTCTCAAGCTTACGGCAAGTCCTTTAACCATGAGCGTGTCTGGAGCAGACAAGGTATTTCTCCTCAGCTAGTTAAACAGATCGAAATTTGGGCGAGGGAAGTCAATGATCGTCTTCATGAGACGGCAAATGGCAGGATGATCTCTGAATGGGCAAAGCGTCCGGAGTGTCGAGAGGCTATGTTCTCTCGACTGTTCTCCCCTCCCTTAGCAGAAATTCCTGAGACGCTCTGACATCCCAAGACCCAGAGAGAAAAGCCAAAATTATGGGCCCAGGGTTAGTTAGTAAGTCGCGAATTTTCATTGGCAGAGGCTGGCTGAAAATTCGTCGTCGGGGGGCTGCCCCCCGAAACTATCCGGCGCTGATTACGTTGCTCGATAGTCTGTCTGGTTCGATCAGGTGCGCGGTGTTGCTTGGGGTTTTTTTCCCAGATCGATAGGAGTCGATGATTGCTGCGACAACAGCTGCAATTTTTCTAGCAAGTAGCGGTGGGACCGCGTTTCCGATCTGTGTGTACTGCTGGGTTCTATTACCCTCAAAGAAGTAGTTGTCAGGAAAGGTCTGCAGCCGGGCGGCTTCGCGAACAGTCAAACTGCGACACTGGCTTGGATCCGGATGTATGTAGTAGTGCCCGTCTTTCGCTATGTGAGCGACGACGGTAGTAGAAGGTCCATCTTCCATTTGAACCCTGAAGCGGTCACTAAAGGGGACGGAGTCGGAAGACACGTTTTCATGAGCTGGCAGCAGCTGCGCAGGGAATTGATGTATTTTTGGAGAAGTTCCATACAACTTTGCATAGCTTGCTGCAAAAATATACCTCTGCAGGTCAGAGCGCATATGACTCCTCGCCTCGTGCTGTAGCACCCCTTTAAGTCTTGGGTCGAGGAACCACTGACGCTGCTTGGCATTCATTTCTGGCTCTACTTGCCAAGGTATAAACTCGCTGCCACTAGAGTTCAGCCTCTGTGCGTTGAGAGCCGCCTTTTTTATGGCATCTATCAAATCGCCCCGCCCGGCCACATAGGGCCGTAAAAGCATAGAGCTGGCCTCATCCAAGGCGGAGAGCCAAGCTTCGAGGGAGTCTCCCCCCCTTGAAATTTTGCTCCGTACGGGCGGTAGTCCTGATAAAGCCTGCCCGACTGTAAAAACCGTTTTGCTGGGTTCCATTACAAGCTTGTGCGGGCGCTCCAGCAAAGCAGGACAGTCCGAAGCGACGTCAGAGCGAATGCCAAGCAGGATGACCCTGTGTCGAGCCTGCGGAAGGCCGTGACGTTCAGCTTGGATGACAAAGTCGTGTGGATCTGGTTTTTCCGCGTCTTTAGGGATAACTAAGGAGCGGATGTTGTATGAGAGATCTCCGGCAGGAGCCGAGAGGTCATCGAGGATTTGCTGGAAGATGTGCGAGCCACTGTGCTTCGAGGAAAGTATGCCTTTAACATTCTCCATCACGAAGATAGTTGGTTTGAACTCACGAATAATCCGCAGGTACTCTTTGTAGAGAAAATGTTTTTCGTCGCTTTCAAATTCCTCTTGGCTTTCGCGTGTTCGACGAGCACGTCCTGCTACAGAGTAGGCTTGGCACGGCGGGCCACCAATGAGAACCCATTCATCTGCGCCAACTAGGGCTTCCTTTATCCAGCTATCGACTTCCTCCGGCGAAATTTTACCAAGCTCTGCGAGCTTAGCTTCTTGCGCGGCTTCCACGGCTTCCGCGGGGACGTCCGGATGCTTGAAAAGCTCTTCACGAGTAATTTCGCCCCGGATGTATTGGTAGTAAGCCTCTGGGGCTTCACCTTTCGGAAAGGCGCGAAACAATGCGCGGAGGGATAAGGTCGCGTGAGCGACAGGATCTTTCTCGATCGAGACACGCAGCTGGAACTTACGTACTCCCTTCTCATGGCCGCCGATTGAAGAGAATCCCTCCCCGAGTCCGCCCGGGCCCGCAAAGAGGTCGATGACCGGGATAGATTCCTTGTATTTCATTGAGTTAGTCGATGCGCCAAATACGAAAATAAAAAAAGCGCACTGTAGCGCCCAAGTGAGTTGCGGCCCCGAAGAGACACGCACTATGTGCGATAAATGGTAACGGTTCACTGGGTAGCGGGCAAGAAATGAACCTTGAGCAGAGGTGCCGAGTTCCACAGAATGTACGAATGTACGCGTAAGAGGGTGAATTCTCGGCCATAAAAAAGGGCAGCTCAAAGCTGCCCTTTTCCCAACCTACTCCTTAGGCGGCGCTAAACAGCTTGTGCGGATCCATGACGAATTTCTTCGGCACCCCAGCATCGAACTCGTGGTAACCGCGCGGCGCGTCGTCCAGGCTGATCACCTGCACGCCGACGACCTCGGCAATGTTGATCCGGTCCCACATGATCGCCTGCATCAGCTGACGGTTGTACTTCATCGTCGGGGTCTGGCCGGTGTGGAAGCTGTGGGACTTGGCCCAGCCGAGGCCGAAACGGATGTTCAGGCTGCCATGCTTGGCGGCTTTGTTGACCGCGCCCGGGTCTTCGGTGACATACAGACCGGGGATCCCGATATTGCCGGCGACCCGCACCACGCCCATCAGCGCGTTGAGCACGTCGGCCGGGGCCTCATGCTGCGCGCCGTCATGGCCGTGGCCACGGGCTTCGAAGCCGACCGCATCGACCGCACAATCGACTTCCGGCTCACCGAGCAGGTCGGCGATTTGCTCGTGCAGCGGAGTGTCCTTGGTCAGGTCGGCGATCTCGAAGCCCTGGGCCTTTGCATGCGCCAGACGCAGCGGATTGACGTCGCCGACTATCACTACCGCCGCACCCAGCAGACGGGCGGAGGCGGCAGCAGCCAGTCCGACCGGACCGGCACCGGCGATATACACTGTGCTGCCAGGGCCGACACCGGCGGTCACCGCGCCGTGGTAGCCGGTCGGCAGGATATCGGAGAGGCAGGTCAGGTCGCGGATTTTTTCCATCGCTTTGTCGCGGTCGGGCAGCTTCAGCAGGTTGAAGTCGGCATACGGCACCAGCACGTATTCGGCCTGGCCGCCAACCCAGTCGCCCATGTCCACATAGCCATAGGCACCGCCGGGGCGCGCCGGGTTGACCGTCAGGCAGACGCCGGTGTGCTGTTCCTTGCAACTGCGACAACGGCCGCAGGCGACGTTGAACGGCACCGAGACCAGGTCACCGATCTGCAAGTTTTCCACGTCACGGCCCTTTTCGATCACCTCACCAGTAATCTCATGGCCAAGCACCAGCCCGACCTGGGCCGTGGTCCGACCACGCACCATATGCTGGTCGGAGCCGCAGATATTGGTCGAAACCACGCGCAGGATCACGCCATGGTCGATGCGCTTGCCGCGCGGGTCTTCCATTTTCGGATAGGGGATGGTCTGCACCTCGACCTTGCCTGCGCCGAGATACACGACACCACGATTACCAGACATGCTTTCACCTCGCTTGTGTTGTTGTGAGAACACGGCCCTTGTACTGCGAAGGGTCGCGCGGCCTTACAGTGCGGCGGTATATGTCTTGCGTTTGCACGTGAGTGCAGATTGGTTGGAAGTCACCTTCCAACGACGCGTGATTAGCAGTCATCGTATCGATCCTACGCCTGGTATCAGCACCCTGCGAGAGCATTTAGCACCCAATCACCACCAGTTCCAGGACCTCTCAACCGCCAGCCTTGCTGGAGTGGGCAGAAGCCATTGGCCCCGCAACTCACCTCTACGTACAACGCAATTTGGATGAATGACGAGACTTTGCGACAGGGCTTAGGGCTGTGACCGCGCTGAAGCGTGATGTGCGTAAGGAGCAGATCCCTCTTGAAACTCTGGAATCAGCATGTGCTTATGCGAACTCTCTCGGCATCGTCAGTTCCGAGCGCCGGCGGATGTTATGCGCCGACGCAAGCCTGGGCGGCTTAAAGGGCAGATTCGCATGTCAGCGGATTTTGATCGGGCTGTTCAGGATTTCATTGAATAGTTTTTTGCGAATCTGGAGATTGCCGAGGAGCAAGATCAAAAGATCGCAGCCTGCGGCAGCTCCTACGCGGGGGGATGTTTTTTCTTCCAATAAAAAGCCCTGAACAAGTCAGGGCTTTTTGATTTTTCCAATCTGCCGATTCAATTCACAACCGGCAAATCGTGGCTAGCTCCGGGAATCAATCCCAGCTCAACGCCCCACCCGTCTGATACTCAATCACTCTCGTCTCGAAGAAGTTCTTCTCTTTCTTCAAGTCCATGATTTCGCTCATCCACGGGAACGGGTTAGTAGTACCTGGGTACTCTTCTTTCAGACCAATTTGGCTCAAACGACGGTTAGCGATGAACTTGAGGTAGTCCTCCATCATCGCGGCGTTCATGCCCAGTACGCCGCGCGGCATGGTGTCGCGAGCGTATTCGATTTCGAGCTGAGTGCCCTGCAGGATCATCTGCGAAGCCTCTTCCTTCATTTCAGCATCCCACAAATGCGGGTTTTCGATTTTGATCTGGTTGATCACGTCGATGCCGAAGTTCAGGTGCATGGATTCGTCGCGCAGGATGTACTGGAACTGCTCGGCGACACCGGTCATTTTGTTGCGACGGCCCATGGAGAGAATCTGGGTGAAGCCGCAGTAGAAGAAGATGCCTTCCAGAACGCAGTAATAGGCGATCAGGTTGCGCAGCAGTTCTTTGTCGGTCTCGACGGTGCCGGTTTCGAACTTCGGATCGGAGATCGAACGGGTGTATTTCAGGCCCCAGGTGGCTTTTTTCGCGACCGATGGGATCTCGTGGTACATGTTGAAGATCTCGCCTTCATCCATGGCCAACGATTCGATGCAGTACTGGTAGGCGTGGGTGTGGATCGCCTCTTCGAAGGCCTGGCGCAGGATGTACTGGCGGCATTCCGGGTTGGTGATCAGGCGGTACACGGCCAGCACCAGGTTGTTGGCAACCAGGGAGTCGGCGGTGGAGAAGAAGCCGAGGTTGCGCATCACGATGCGACGCTCGTCGTCGGTCAGGCCTTCCGGGTCTTTCCAGAGGGCGATGTCGGCGGTCATGTTGACTTCTTGCGGCATCCAGTGGTTTGCGCAGCCGTCCAGGTATTTCTGCCAGGCCCAGTCGTACTTGAACGGTACGAGTTGGTTAAGGTCGGCGCGGCAGTTGATCATGCGCTTTTCGTCGACAGCAACGCGGGCGGAAGCGCCTTCGAGCTCGGCCAAGCCTTCGGCGATGTCGAGGTTATCGAGAGCGGCTTTGGCGCGGATGATCGCGGCGGAGTCGGTGGCGGTGACGGCGCGGGCTTCTTGAGCTGCGGCACCGCCAGCGCTGTCGAGGCGGTCCATGTTGGCTTCAGTAGCGTGGCCAGCGTTGGCGCCTTTAGCGGCGACTTCGCCGTCTTCTTTGTCGAATTCGTCCCAGCTCAGCATGACGTGTCGTCTCCTGCGTGAGGGCCAGATGCCCGTGTGAAAAACACTATGGTTGGCGTTTCACACGGCCTGCTGGCCGCGTTGGATCTAAAGGAATCGTTAGTTGCAGCAGTACGCAGGCAAAAAACAGAAATGTGTACGGGTGTCCTGAAGTCGCTGAGGGGCGGAGATGATGTTGTCTGCTCCTGCGGTGGCCTCAGCGTTGCTTTCCTCCTGCTGTAAGGGGATGTTGCAGGCCCGATTTACCGCGGCATTATAGGTGTTTTTTTGCGTCTGTGGTGCGACGAAGTGGCATTGGGATCGGCTGTCGAGGGGCTTTTTAAGGCGGAGCAAGGGTTTATAGGGCTTTGACCGCAGAAGATTTTTTTTTGCCTGGGTTCATGAGTTTTTTGGGAATTGGAGGAGGGGAGGTTATCGGGTTGTGTCGACAACGCGGTGGAATGGCGTTGCGGCGGTAGTTGCAGGGATTTTGGCGGGATTGGGTGAGGGAATTGTGTTCAGTTCGGGTGGTGGATTGTTTTTGAGATTGACCGCTACGCGGTCATCGCGAGCAAGCTCGCTCCTACAAGGTTATGTGGTGTTGTAGGTTTTTGGGGCCTCCAGAAACAACTAAGCCCGGCCGAGGCCGGGCTGTGACGTCGCGGTCAGCTATTAGCTGAGGCGGTTGGCGCCAGTGCGGTCGTAGCCGTCAGCAGCGACAGTAGCCGAACCCGTGCGGTCGTAACCGTCAGCAGCGACGGTGGCCGAACCCGTGCGGTCGTAACCATCAGCGGCGACAGTGGCGGAACCCGTGCGGTCGTAACCATCAGCAGCGACAGTAGCCGAACCCGTGCGGTCGTAACCGTCAGCAGCGACAGTGGCGGAACCCGTGCGGTCGTAGCCATCGGCAGCGACAGTGGCCGAGCCAGTGCGGTCATAGCCGTCAGCGGCGAAGTTGGAGCCGGTGCGGTCGAAGCCATCAGCAGCGAAGGTGTTGGCGGCCAGTACGGAGAGGGTCAGGGCGAGGATCAGTTTGGTTTTCATGGTGGTGGCTCCGGGTGTTGTTCGTTTTGTTCAGTGGGTGTGAAGCTCATACTACTCGGACTATTTCGATTAAAAAGCGCAAATAAATGCTTAAAACAATCGAGTAATTAGATGTAATGCGTTCGACGTTCCTTGTACCTGCGGCCAGCAGGCTGCGCAGCGCGGTAGATCGAACGGTGAAGAATCAGCGGAGTGCGAGTGCCGTGGTCGCACTTCATTAGGCGATGCTGTGCAACAGTCCTGTGGTCAGGTGTGCATCCGGGCATCTTTGCCGCAAGAGTGATTTCTTGCGGCCGGCAGTGGTAAAGAGAGTCTGGGTCTAACGGGGTTGTTTAACCGTTAGAACAACCATTACCCATCACGCTGTATCGCAGAATATGCCGTTGACCTTTGGAGTCTTCATATTCCATGCGGGCCGGTACAACTTCACAGACATTCGGAACTTCGCTCATCGATACAACTTTGGCGATGTCCAGGTGGGTCGAGTAAGTGTATTCCTCTTCCGGTGTTTGCTGGCTGGCAACGTCTGTCGCACTCTCGGCAGCCATGGCGGTGGCGCAAACGCTGCTGAGGGCCAGAACTAATAAAGCTTTCATTTCAATTTTACCTTTCTCGGGGCGTGAGGGGTCACGCAACCCTTTTAAGGTTGCGTGTGGAACGTTGAAAAGAGGATCTGGATTAACGTGCCTTCGTGGGGGCTGCAACTGGGTTAATCACGTTGCCGTTGTTGGCGAGGCTGATTTTAGGCGTGTGAATATCATTCATATAGCTGTGCTTTTGATAAAGACTATTGGCAAATCTTGTAACAATCCTCTGAAAAAAACCTGTAGGAGCTGCCGCCCCGTCTTCGACATCGCGCTGTCGCGCAGAGAACACCTGTAAGAGCACGGCTTGCCTGCAATGGCGTCCTTGAGATCGCCATCGTCGGAACGCCGCCCGGACCAAGCTCAGCTCCTACGGGGTGTGTGGGGCATTCAAGGCATTTTGTAGGGGCTTGTTACTACCATCGTCGAATGGTTCTATAGGCCCGCCCCGGCTACAACTGGGGCATACAACAACAACTATGTCACCGAGGTAAGAAAGATGAGTGCGGCTTCTCTGTATCCCGTTCGTCCCGAGGTTGCGGCTAACACGCTGACTGATGAGGCGACCTACAAGGCCATGTACCAGCAGTCGGTGGTCAACCCGGACGGCTTCTGGCGCGAGCAAGCCAAGCGCCTCGACTGGATCAAACCTTTCACCACGGTGAAGCAGACTTCTTTCGACGATCACCATGTCGACATCAAGTGGTTTGCCGACGGCACCCTGAACGTTTCCTATAACTGCCTGGACCGTCACCTCGCCGAGCGCGGCGATCAGGTCGCGATCATCTGGGAGGGCGATGACCCTGCCGAGAGCCGCAACATCACCTACCGCGAGCTGCACGAAGAAGTCTGCAAGTTCGCCAACGCCCTGCGTGGCCAGGATGTGCACCGCGGCGACGTGGTGACTATCTATATGCCGATGATCCCCGAAGCTGTGGTCGCTATGCTGGCCTGCACCCGGATCGGCGCGATTCACTCGGTAGTGTTCGGTGGTTTCTCACCGGAAGCCCTGGCCGGTCGGATCATCGACTGCAAATCCAAAGTGGTGATCACCGCGGACGAAGGTCTGCGTGCAGGGAAGAAAATCCCGCTCAAGGCCAACGTCGATGACGCGCTGACCAATCCGGATACCAGCAGCATTCAGAAAGTCATCGTGTGCAAGCGCACCGGTGGCGACATCAAGTGGAACCAGCATCGCGACATCTGGTACGAAGACTTGATGAAAGTGGCGGGCACTGTGTGCGCGCCGAAAGAAATGGGCGCTGAAGAAGCGCTGTTCATCCTCTACACCTCCGGTTCGACCGGCAAGCCGAAGGGCGTGCAACACACCACTGCCGGTTATCTGCTGTACGCCGCGATGACCCATGAGCGGGTGTTCGACTACCGCCCGGGTGAAGTCTACTGGTGCACCGCCGACGTCGGTTGGGTCACTGGCCATACCTATATTGTCTATGGCCCGCTGGCCAATGGTGCGACCACCTTGCTGTTCGAAGGCGTGCCTAACTACCCGGATATCACCCGGGTGGCGAAGATCGTCGACAAGCATAAGGTTAATATCCTCTATACCGCGCCAACCGCAATCCGCGCGATGATGGCTTCGGGCAAGGCTGCCGTTGAAGGCGCCGATGGCAGCAGTCTGCGTCTGCTGGGTTCGGTCGGTGAGCCGATCAACCCGGAAGCCTGGGATTGGTATTACAAAAACGTCGGTCAATCGCGTTGCCCGATCGTCGATACTTGGTGGCAGACCGAGACCGGCGCCACGCTGATGAGTCCGCTGCCGGGTGCTCACGCGCTTAAGCCAGGCTCTGCAGCACGGCCGTTCTTCGGCGTAGTGCCGGCGTTGGTGGATAACCTGGGCAACATCATCGAAGGCGTCGCCGAGGGCAACCTGGTGATTCTCGATTCGTGGCCAGGCCAGGCGCGCACGCTGTATGGCGACCATGACCGGTTCGTCGACACCTACTTCAAGACCTTCCGTGGTATGTACTTCACCGGCGACGGCGCGCGTCGCGATGAGGACGGCTACTACTGGATCACCGGTCGTGTGGATGACGTGTTGAACGTTTCCGGTCACCGTATGGGGACCGCCGAGATCGAAAGCGCGATGGTCGCTCACCCGAAAGTCGCCGAAGCGGCGGTGGTCGGTGTGCCGCACGACATCAAAGGGCAGGGCATCTATGTCTACGTCACCCTCAACGGTGACGAAGAACCGAGCGAAGCGCTGCGTCTGGAGTTGAAGAACTGGGTGCGTAAAGAGATTGGTCCGATTGCCTCGCCGGATGTTATCCAATGGGCACCGGGCCTGCCGAAAACCCGCTCGGGGAAAATCATGCGCCGTATTCTGCGCAAGATTGCCACGGCGGAATATGACGGTCTGGGCGATATCTCCACCCTGGCAGATCCAGGTGTGGTGCAGCATTTGATCGATACCCACAAGACCATGAACGTCGCGTAAGGCGAGTTCAGCGTCATCGAGCCCCATCCGGTGTGAGCCGGGTGGGGCTTTTTTGTGGCGCGGGATTTTTGATAGGGCTTGAGGTTTGGGGTGGCTGGTCTATTGCTATCGCGAGCAGGCTCGCTCCCACACTGGATCTCCTGCGTGTACAGAAGCTGTATACGACTGAGATTCAATGTGGGAGCGACGGTGCGGCGATCCGACCTGCTCGCGATGACGGTTCGTCAGGCGCCGGTAGAGCAGGGCCCCGAACCAATAATTATCGGTTTTGCGCGTAGGAACTCTCCCGTTGTTACCCATCACCTGGAAAGTAACCAAACGTGTAACCCCGCGACCGATTTCGAGGCGATGGGAAACGCAAAGCACCGTTTTTGGCCGCTTCAGCCCACATGAAAAATAAGATAGAACGCTGTGCTTGCCGGAATAGAAGGGTTTGCGAATAATAGGCCCGCTATTTGCAATATAGATCGGTTGTACGTCTTTTGCTCTTGCATAAACTTGCAGGGCTGTCAATGTGCTCGATCGGCTTTCTCAGTGCTTTTGTAAATTGTTGTCGCATTGAAGAAATATCGGCTTCGGGCCTGTCGTTAGAATGCCGATCACTCGCTCGTCGTTGCTTGTGTTGATTTCAACGCAAGGATTCTGGGACGCAGCATCGCTTTCAGGTTCCACCCATTCGCATATTGGGCTGTTGCTCACTCTGCCGTTTTCGCCCTTTACCGATGGAGTCCTAAGATGAAGAAACTCGTGCTTCTTGGCGCCCTGGCACTGTCCGTGCTGTCCTTGCCGACGTTCGCCGATGAAAAGCCTCTGAAAATTGGCATCGAGGCGGCTTACCCTCCGTTCGCATCAAAAGCGCCAGACGGCAGCATCGTTGGTTTCGACTACGACATCGGCAACGCTCTGTGCGAAGAGATGAAGGTCAAGTGCGTATGGGTCGAGCAAGAGTTCGACGGTCTGATCCCGGCACTCAAAGTGCGCAAGATCGACGCGATTCTGTCGTCCATGTCGATCACTGAAGATCGCAAGAAGTCTGTGGACTTCACCAACAAGTACTACAACACCCCGGCTCGCCTGGTGATGAAGGCCGGTACTCAGGTCAGCGAAGGTTTGACTGAGCTCAAAGGCAAGAACATCGGCGTGCAGCGCGGTTCGATCCACGAGCGCTTCGCTCGCGAAGTCCTGGCTCCGCTGGGTGCTGAAATCAAACCTTACGGTTCGCAGAACGAAATCTACCTGGACGTGGCTGCCGGTCGCCTCGACGGCACCGTGGCTGACGCTACCCTGTTGGATGACGGCTTCCTGAAAACCGACGCAGGCAAAGGCTTTGCCTTCGTTGGCCCGGCGTTCACCGACGTTAAATACTTCGGCGACGGCGTGGGAATCGCAGTACGCAAAGGCGACGCGTTGAAAGACAAAGTCAACACCGCGATCACCGCCATTCGTGAGAACGGTAAGTACAAGCAAATCCAGGACAAGTACTTCGCCTTCGACATTTACGGAAAGTAATACGTCGCAGCGGTAAGTCCGAAATGGCGCAAGCAACAGGATCTCTGAAGTTTGCGCCATTTTTTCATCCCAACTTTCGAGGACCTGAATCATGTTGAAAGGCTACGGGGCTGTCATCCTCGATGGCGCATGGCTGACGCTTCAGCTCGCCTTGTCGTCCATGGCCTTGGCCATTGTTCTGGGTCTGATCGGGGTCGCATTGCGCCTGTCGCCGGTACGCTGGCTGGCCTGGCTGGGCGATCTGTATTCCACGGTGATCCGCGGGATTCCCGACCTGGTACTGATCCTGCTGATTTTCTACGGCGGTCAAGACCTGCTCAACCGCGTTGCACCGCTGCTCGGTTTTAACGATTACATCGACCTGAACCCGCTGGCCGCTGGTATCGGCACGTTGGGTTTCATCTTCGGTGCGTACCTGTCGGAAACCTTCCGTGGGGCCTTCATGGCGATCCCGAAGGGGCAGGCAGAAGCTGGCATGGCGTATGGCATGAGCAGTTTTCAGGTGTTTTTCCGGGTATTGGTGCCTCAGATGATTCGCCTGGCGATTCCGGGCTTCACCAATAACTGGCTGGTTTTGACCAAGGCTACTGCGCTGATTTCGGTGGTGGGCCTGCAAGACATGATGTTCAAGGCCAAGCAGGCGGCAGATGCCACCCGCGAACCTTTCACCTTCTTCCTCGCAGTGGCGGCTATGTACCTGGTGATCACCAGTGTCTCGTTGCTGGCATTGCGTCACCTTGAGAAGCGCTACTCGGTAGGCGTAAGGGCGGCTGATCTATGATCTTCGACTACAACGTCATTTGGGAGGCTCTGCCGCTGTACCTCGGCGGCTTGCTGACCACCCTGAAATTACTCGCACTGTCGCTGGTGTTTGGTCTGCTGGGTGCCTTGCCGTTGGGCTTGATGCGCGTCTCCAAGCAGCCGGCCGTGAACATGGCTGCCTGGCTCTACACCTATGTGATCCGCGGCACGCCGATGCTGGTGCAGCTGTTTTTGATCTACTACGGTTTGGCGCAATTCGAAGCGGTGCGCGAGAGCTTCCTTTGGCCATGGCTGTCGAGCGCGACGTTCTGCGCTTGCCTGGCGTTTGCCATCAATACCAGCGCTTACACCGCCGAAATCATCGCCGGTAGCCTGCGCGCTACACCTAATGGCGAGATCGAAGCGGCCAAGGCCATGGGCATGTCGCGCTACAAGTTGTATCGCCGCATCCTGCTGCCGTCGGCCCTGCGCCGGGCGCTGCCGCAGTACAGCAACGAAGTGATCATGATGCTGCAGACCACCAGTCTGGCCTCCATCGTGACCCTGATCGACATCACCGGTGCCGCGCGCACAGTGAACGCTCAGTACTACCTGCCGTTCGAAGCCTATATCACCGCAGGCGTGTTCTACCTGTGCCTGACGTTCATTCTGGTGCGCCTGTTCAAAAAGGCTGAGCACCGCTGGCTGGGCTATATGGCCCCACGCAAGGCCTGACCATGGAACGTATCGATCATCCGTTACCGTGGAGCCACCTGGGCAGCGAACGCCATGTGTCGGTGTTCCGTTTCGGCAGCGGCGAGCGCAAGGCCTATATCCAGGCCAGTCTGCACGCTGACGAACTGCCAGGGATGCGCACGGCCTGGGAGCTGAAAAAACGTCTGACCGAACTGGAAGCGCAGGGCGCCTTGAACGGTGTGATCGAATTGGTGCCAGTGGCGAACCCGCTGGGCCTCGGTCAACTGTTGCAGGGCAGCCATCAAGGGCGTTTCGAGTTTGGCAGTGGCAAGAACTTCAATCGGGACTTCTTCGAGCTGAGCGAGCCGGTAGCAGCGCAGCTGGATGGGTGTCTGGGTGATGACCCTCACGCCAACGTCAAGCTGATCCGCCTGGCCATGGCCGATGCGTTGGCGGCACTGCCGCCGGCCGCCAGTCAGTTGCAAGGCATGCAGCGGGTTTTGTTGAGCCATGCCTGCACGGCGGATGTGGTGCTCGATCTGCATTGCGACGCTGAAGCCGCGCTGCACATGTACGCGTTGCCGCAACACTGGCCGCAATGGCGTTCGTTGGCTGCGCATTTGAATGTGCGGGTCGGGCTGCTGGCGGAAGACTCCGGTGGCAGCTCTTTTGACGAAGCTTGTTCGCTGCCGTGGCTGCGCTTGTCTCGACTGTTCCCGCAGGCGCAGATTCCGTTGGCCTGCCTGGCGACTACCATTGAGTTAGGTGGTCAGGCCGATACCGGTCGCCCGCAAGCCGAGGCTCACGCCGAAGGCATTCTGGCGTTTCTCGCCGAGCAAGGCTTGATCGCTGGTGAGTGGCCGGCCGCGCAGCAAGAAGCCTGTGAGGCGATGCCTTTTGAAGGCACTGAGTTGCTGTTCGCACCGCATCCTGGCGTGGTGAGCTTTCTGCTCCCGGCCGGTAGCTGGGTGGAAGCGGGCGAGCCGATTTTTGAAGTGATTGATCCGTTATCTGATCGGGTCAGCACCGTGTGTGCTGGCACGTCTGGTGTGTTGTTTGCCGTTGAACGGCTACGTTATGCCCAACCCGGTTTCTGGCTGGCCAAGGTGGCGGGGCGCGAAGCGCTGCGTCACGGGCGCTTGCTCAACGACTGACTGACTGTTTTTGTGAGAACCGACCGCATGTACAAACTTGAAGTCCAAGACCTGCATAAACGCTATGGCAGTCACGAAGTGCTCAAAGGTGTGTCCCTGGCAGCTCAAGCTGGCGATGTGATCAGCATCATCGGCTCCAGTGGCTCCGGCAAAAGTACCTTCCTGCGCTGCATCAACCTGCTCGAGCAGCCCCATGCGGGCAAGATTCTGCTCAACAACGAAGAGTTGAAGCTGGTGCCGAACAAGGACGGCGCGCTGAAGGCTGCCGACCCGAAACAGCTGCAGCGCATGCGTTCGCGGCTGTCGATGGTGTTCCAGCATTTCAATCTGTGGTCGCACATGACCGCGATGGAAAACATCATGGAAGCACCGGTGCACGTGCTCGGCATGTCCAAGGCAGAAGCCCGTGAAAAGGCTGAGCATTACCTGGCCAAGGTGGGCGTTTCCCATCGTAAGGACGCCTACCCGGGCCATATGTCCGGTGGCGAGCAGCAGCGTGTAGCGATCGCCCGTGCGCTGGCGATGGAGCCGGAAGTCATGCTGTTCGACGAGCCGACTTCGGCGCTGGACCCGGAACTGGTCGGCGAGGTGCTCAAGGTGATGCAAGCCTTGGCTCAGGAAGGCCGGACTATGATCGTGGTGACTCACGAAATGGGCTTTGCTCGCGAAGTGTCGAACCAGTTGGTGTTCCTGCACAAAGGTATCGTGGAAGAATGCGGCAACCCGCGTGAAGTACTGGTCAATCCGCAATCCGAACGTCTGCAGCAGTTTCTGTCGGGCAGCTTGAAGTAATACCGTTTAACGCTCCCGTTACGCACCCAATTAGGTCATGCTGCGCACCGCGCGCCAGATGGTCTAATTTGGTTGCTGCCGCCTTCGGCTTTTAACACTGTTTTTGTTTCGGATTGCACGCCATGACTGCCCATCGAATTGGTTTCCTGATTTGGCCCAGCACTAAAGCCTTGACGCTGGCGCTGGCTGAGGAGGCCTTGCGTGTTGCTCAGCGCGTGCATCCGGATGTTGTTTATGAACTCTCGTTTCTGCAGGCCGAACTGCCCGCCGAAGGGGCTTGGCAATTGCCGGGCGAGCCTTGGGCCGGCAAGCTCGAAGGTATTCAGAAACTGTTTTTGCTGGCGGACGAGCCGCCGACAGCCATTGCGCCGGCGCTCAGCAGTGCGCTCAAGCAGCTGGTGCGCGCAGGGTGTGTGATCGGCGGTTTGTCCGCCGGTGTCTACCCCTTGGCGCAACTGGGCTTGCTCGATGGTTACCGCGCCGCCGTGCACTGGCGCTGGCAGGATGATTTCACCGAGCGCTACCCGAAAGTCATCGCCACCAGCCATCTGTTCGACTGGGATCGTGATCGCCTGACCGCTTGCGGCGGGATGTCGGTGCTTGATCTGCTGCTGGCCGTATTGGCCCGTGACCACGGCGCCGAGTTGGCTGGCGCAGTGTCCGAAGAACTGGTAGTTGAGCGGATTCGCGAAGGTGGCGAGCGTCAGCGCATTCCATTGCAGAATCGTTTGGGGTCCAGCCATCCGAAGCTCACGCAAGCCGTGTTACTGATGGAAGCAAACATCGAAGAACCGCTGACCACCGACGAAATCGCCCAGCATGTCTGCGTGTCCCGTCGGCAACTGGAGCGGATCTTCAAGCAGTACCTCAATCGTGTGCCGAGCCAGTACTACCTGGAACTGCGCCTGAACAAGGCCCGGCAGATGTTGATGCAGACCAGCAAGTCGATCATCCAGATCGGTTTGTCCTGCGGTTTCTCTTCGGGGCCGCACTTCTCCAGCGCCTACCGCAACTTCTTTGGCGCCACCCCGCGCGAAGACCGCAACCAGCGCCGCAGCAGCAGCCCGTTCGAATTGTCGTCGGTGCCTTCAGAGCGCGGTTAAGTTTCAAGCTCTGTTGTGTCTTTGATATAGCTATCGCGAGCAATCGAGCGTCGACCGGCTGCTCCTACAGGTATTGCGGGGCTCTTGTAGGAGTCGAGCTTGCTCGCGATGAGGCCATCACTTGCGCCGCACCTCTGAACCACTGCGCAAATCAAATTCCCCCAACCCAGCCGCAAATCCTCGCCAGCAGTTTAAACTGCGCCTTTGCGACGCTATTTGTCGCATTGCCATAAACCCGGGTAAAACCGGGTTTGGCGCTATAAGAAGTTGTCGCTTGGCGGCAAGGCCGAGCTGAAAACTCTCCTTACAATCCCCCCATCGCTTGCCAGTTTCAGGCAGGCGTTCCTCTTCAGGAGACTCCGATGTCCGTTGAGCATGCTCCAGTGCAACGCGCCGATTTCGACCAGGTAATGGTTCCTAACTACGCGCCTGCTGCTTTCATTCCTGTGCGCGGCGCTGGCTCCCGAGTCTGGGATCAGTCGGGTCGTGAGCTGATCGATTTCGGCGGCGGGATCGCGGTTAACGTATTGGGCCACGCGCACCCGGCGCTGGTCGGTGCATTGACCGAACAGGCGAACAAGCTGTGGCACGTGTCCAACGTGTTCACCAATGAGCCGGCCCTGCGCCTGGCCCATAAGCTGATCGACGCCACCTTTGCCGAGCGCGTGTTCCTCTGCAACTCCGGCGCCGAAGCCAACGAGGCCGCGTTCAAACTGGCCCGTCGTGTTGCTCACGATCGTTTCGGCCCTGAAAAGTACGAAATCATCGCCGCGCTGAACAGCTTCCACGGTCGTACGCTCTTCACGGTGAACGTGGGTGGTCAGTCCAAGTACTCCGATGGTTTCGGCCCGAAGATTGTTGGCATCACTCACGTGCCGTTCAACGATCTGGCAGCACTGAAAGCCGCAATCTCCGACAAGACCTGCGCCGTGGTGCTGGAACCGGTTCAGGGCGAGGGCGGTGTATTGCCGGCTGAGCTGGCTTACCTGCAGGGCGCTCGCGAGCTGTGCAATGAGCACAACGCGCTGCTGGTGTTCGACGAAGTGCAAACCGGCATGGGCCGCAGCGGTGAGCTGTTTGCCTACATGCATTACGGCGTGACTCCGGACATCCTGACCAGCGCCAAGAGCCTGGGCGGCGGTTTCCCGATCGCGGCAATGCTGACCACTGAAGCGCTGGCCAAGCACCTGGTGGTCGGTACTCACGGCACCACTTACGGCGGCAACCCATTGGCGTGCGCTGTAGCGGAAGCGGTGATTGACGTGGTCAACACGCCAGAAGTGCTGAATGGCGTCAAAGCCAAGCATGACAAGTTCAAGACCCGTCTGGAGCAGATCGGCAAGCAATACGGCTTGTTCACTGAGGTTCGCGGTCTGGGTCTGTTGCTCGGTTGCGTGCTCAGCGATGCCTGGAAAGGCAAGGCCAAAGACATTTTCAACGCCGCTGAACGCGAAGGCCTGATGATCCTGCAGGCCGGCCCGGACGTGATTCGTTTCGCGCCAAGCCTGGTGGTTGAAGACGCCGATATCGAGCAGGGCCTGGAGCGTTTCGAACGCGCCGTGGCGAAACTGACTCAAGCCTGATCCCGCGCCCCTGTAGGAGCCGAGCTTGCTCGCGATAGCGGTCTGACATCCAACATTGATGTCGACTGTTATGCCTCCATCGCGAGCAAGCTCGGCTCCTACAAGGATCTGATTCAGGTCGTAGTACCCCTCAACGCCTATTCTTAATAGGCGTTGAGCCAAATTCCTGTGCCGGGCCTGCCCGGCATTTTTTCCCTGAGTCGGCACTTTTACCGACCTGTTTTTCAGTAAGGAGTGACACCATGCTGGTGATGCGCCCCGCGCAAATGGCTGATCTGGGCGAGGTACAGCGTCTGGCTGCGGACAGCCCGATTGGTGTCACTTCCTTGCCGGATGATGTCGAACGCCTGAGCGACAAAATCGCTGCGTCCGAAGCCTCGTTCGCTGCCGAAGTCAGCTTCAACGGTGAAGAGAGCTATTTCTTCGTCCTCGAAGACACGGCCACCGGCAAACTGGTTGGCTGCTCGGCAATCGTCGCTTCGGCCGGTTATTCGGAACCGTTCTACAGCTTCCGTAATGAAACCTTCGTTCACGCCTCCCGTGAGTTGAAGATTCATAACAAGATCCACGTGCTTTCCCAATGCCATGACCTGACTGGCAACAGCCTGCTGACCAGCTTCTATGTGGTCCCGGAGCTGGTGGGTTCGGCGTGGTCGGAACTCAACTCCCGTGGTCGTCTGCTGTTTGTCGCCAGCCACCCGGAGCGTTTCGCTGATTCGGTCGTGACCGAGATCGTCGGTTACAGCGACGAGAATGGCGATTCGCCGTTCTGGGATGCCATCGGCCGTAACTTCTTCGACCTTAACTATGCTGCTGCCGAGCGTCTGTGCGGGCTGAAAAGCCGGACCTTCCTCGCCGAATTGATGCCGCATTACCCGATCTACGTACCGCTGTTGCCCGACTCCGCCCAAGAGGCGATGGGTCAGGTGCATCCACGGGCGCAGATCACCTTCGACATCCTGATGCGCGAAGGCTTCGAGACCGATCACTACATCGACATCTTCGACGGTGGTCCGACCCTGCATGCCCGCGTTTCGGGGATCCGTTCGATCGCCCAGAGCCGGGTAGTCCCGGTAAAAATCGGCGAGCCGGTCAAAGGCGCCGGTCGTCAATACCTGGTGGCCAACGCCCAGTTGCAGGATTACCGCGCGGTATTGCTGGAGCTTGACTACGCGCCGGGCAAACCCGTGACCCTGGATCTTGAAGCCGCCGAAGCCCTGGGCGTCGGCGAAGGTGCCAGCGTGCGCCTGGTAGCGGTTTAACGCTTGCTTTAATGCCTAGAAAAAACGCCTAGAAAGCAGCGAGTTTTGCGGGTGGCGCAAGCCGCCCGTTTGAGGAGATAGCATGATCGTTCGTCCCGTACGCAGCAGCGATTTACCCGCTCTGATTGAACTTGCCCGTAGCACTGGCACCGGTCTGACCACCTTGCCGGCCAACGAAGAGCGCTTGTCGCATCGGGTCGGTTGGGCGGAAAAGACTTTCCGCGGCGAAGCCGAACGCGGTGATGCGGACTATTTGTTCGTGCTCGAAGATGACAACGGTCGCGTCGTGGGCATTTCCGCGATTGCCGGCGCAGTTGGCCTGCGTGAGCCGTGGTACAACTTCCGGGTCGGTTTGACCGTCAGCGCTTCCCAAGAGCTGAATATCTATCGCGAAATCCCGACGCTGTTCCTGGCCAACGACCTGACCGGCAACTCTGAATTGTGCTCGCTGTTCCTGCATGCCGATTACCGCAGTGGCCTCAACGGCCGCATGCTGGCCAAGGCGCGGATGCTGTTCATCGCTGAATTCCCGCAACTGTTCGGCAACAAAATCATCGCCGAAATGCGTGGGATGTCCGACGAAGCCGGGCGTTCGCCGTTCTGGGAAAGCCTGGGTCGGCACTTCTTCAAGATGGAGTTCAGCCAGGCCGATTACCTGACCGGCGTCGGCAACAAAGCCTTTATCGCCGAGTTGATGCCGAAATTCCCGCTGTACACCTGCTTCCTTTCCGAAGATGCACGCAACGTGATCGGCAAGGTCCACACCGACACCGAGCCTGCGTTGGCGATGCTCAAGAGCGAAGGCTTCAGCTATCAAGGCTACGTCGACATCTTCGACGCCGGCCCGGCCGTGGAATGCGAAACCAGCAAGATTCGCGCAGTGCGCGACAGTCAGGCGCTGGTGCTGGCCATCGGCACCCCAGGTGACGACGCTACGCCATTCCTGATTCACAACCGCAAGCGCGAAGACTGCCGGATCACTGCCGCTCCAGCACGTTTCGCCGCGGGCACCCTGGTGGTCGATCAGCTGACCGCTAAACGTCTTCAACTCACTGCGGGCGATCAGGTACGTGCTGTACCGTTGTCAGCCCAGCCAGTTTCTCGGGAGTCGAAATAATGAGCACGCTTTATATCGCCGGTGAATGGCTGGCAGGCCAGGGCGAAGCCTTCGAATCGTTGAACCCGGTGACCCAGCAAGTCTTGTGGTCCGGCAATGGCGCTAACGTCGCGCAAGTCGAGTCTGCCGTGCAGGCAGCCCGTCAGGCATTTCCGGCCTGGGCCAAGCGTTCGCTGGAAGATCGCATCAGCGTGCTGGAAGCGTTCGCCGCCAGCCTGAAAAACCACGCTGACGAACTGGCTCGCTGCATCGGTGAAGAAACCGGCAAACCGCTGTGGGAGTCGGCCACCGAAGTCACCAGCATGGTCAACAAGATCGCCATCTCGGTGCAGAGCTACCGTGAGCGTACCGGCGAGAAGAGCGGCCCATTGGGCGACGCCACCGCGGTATTGCGCCACAAACCACACGGTGTGGTCGCGGTGTTCGGCCCGTACAACTTCCCGGGTCACTTGCCGAACGGCCATATCGTTCCGGCATTGCTGGCCGGTAATAGCGTGCTGTTTAAACCCAGCGAGCTGACCCCGAAAGTCGCCGAGCTGACGGTCAAGTGCTGGATCGAAGCCGGTTTACCGGCCGGCGTCCTGAACCTGCTGCAAGGCGCCCGGGAAACCGGTATCGCTTTGGCGGCCAACCCGGGTATCGACGGTTTGTTCTTCACCGGTTCCAGCCGCACTGGCAACCACCTGCATCAGCAGTTCTCCGGTCGTCCGGACAAGATCCTGGCGCTGGAAATGGGTGGCAACAACCCGCTGGTGGTCGATCAGGTCGCGGACCTCGACGCAGCGGTCTATACGATTATTCAGTCGGCCTTCATCTCCGCCGGTCAGCGCTGCACTTGTGCTCGCCGCTTGCTGGTGCCGCAAGGCGCTTGGGGCGACACGCTGCTGGCGCGTCTGGTGGCGGTCAGCTCGACGATTGAAGTTGGCGCGTTTGACCAGCAACCAGCGCCGTTCATGGGCTCGGTGATTTCCCTCGGCGCCGCCCGTGCGTTGATGGATGCTCAGGAGCACTTGCTCGGTAACGGCGCTGTGGCGCTGTTGGAAATGACTCAGCCACAAGCCCAGGCCGCGTTGCTGACACCCGGCATTCTCGATGTGACTGCGGTCAGCGATCGTCCGGACGAAGAACTGTTCGGCCCGCTGCTGCAAGTGATCCGCTACGCTGATTTTGAAGCGGCGATCGCTGAAGCCAACGACACTCAATATGGCCTGGCTGCCGGTTTGCTGTCGGATTCCGAAGCGCGTTATCAACAGTTCTGGCTGGAAAGCCGTGCCGGTATCGTCAACTGGAACAAGCAGCTGACCGGTGCTGCGAGCAGCGCGCCATTCGGTGGCGTGGGCGCCTCGGGCAACCATCGCGCCAGTGCTTATTACGCGGCGGATTACTGCGCGTACCCGGTAGCCTCGCTGGAAACACCGAGCCTGACGTTGCCGACAGCGTTGACGCCCGGCGTGAAGCTTTCGTAAGACGCCTCAGGCGTCTAATCGCGAGCAAGCTCGCTCCTACATGGATTGCATTGAACCTGTAGGAGCGAGCTTGCTCGCGATGGCCGCGACTCGGTCGCACTGAACAGTTAGTTACTGATGCCTATAACAACAGATTTTCGTGGAGCCTCGCTGATGAAATCCTATGAAGTCAATTTTGACGGTCTAGTGGGGCCGACCCATAACTACGGCGGTCTGTCCTACGGCAACGTCGCGTCCCAGAGCAATAGCCAGCAGTCCTCCAATCCCAAGGAAGCGGCGCTGCAAGGCCTGGCGAAAATGAAAGCGCTGATGGAAATGGGCTTTCAACAAGGCGTCCTGGCGCCGCAGGAACGCCCGGACGTGGCAGCACTGCGTAACCTCGGTTTCAGCGGCAGCGATGCTCAAGTGATCGAGCAAGCCGCCAAGCAGGCGATGCCGTTGTTGGTCGCCAGTTGCTCGGCTTCGAGCATGTGGGTGGCCAACGCTGCCACCGTCAGCCCGAGCGCCGACACTGCTGACGGTCGCGTGCATTTCACCGCAGCCAACCTCAACTGCAAATACCACCGCAGCATTGAGCACCCGACCACCAGCCGCGTGCTGGGGGCGATGTTCGCCGACCAAAAGCACTTCGCCCACCACGCGGCACTGCCGGCAGTGGCGCAGTTCGGTGACGAAGGCGCGGCCAACCACACGCGCTTCTGCCGTGAATACGGCGAGGCCGGTGTCGAGTTCTTCGTGTTTGGTCGCAGTGCCTTTGACACTCGCTACCCGGCTCCGCAAAAGTACCCGGCGCGCCAGACCCTGGAAGCCTCGCAAGCGGTCGCACGCCTGCACGGCTTGAGCGATGACGGCGTGGTCTACGCCCAGCAGAACCCATCGGTGATCGATCAGGGCGTGTTCCACAACGACGTGATTGCGGTGGGTAACGGCGAGGCGTTGTTCTATCACGAGGACGCATTCCTCGACACCGAGCAGATGCTGGCTGAATTGCAAGCCAAGCTGGCCAAGCGCGGCGCTAACTTCAAAGCGATCTGCGTGCCGCGTTCCCAAGTGTCGGTAGAAGACGCAGTGCGTTCCTACCTGTTCAATAGCCAGCTACTGTCGCGCGCCGACGGTTCGATGTTGTTGATCGTGCCGCAAGAGTGCCAGAACAACGACCGCGTCTGGCAGTACCTGCAAGGGTTGACCAGCTCTGGTGGTCTGATCCGCGAAGTAAAAGTCTTCGACCTCAAGCAAAGCATGCAGAACGGCGGTGGCCCGGCATGCCTGCGTCTTCGCGTCGCGCTGAATGAAACCGAGCTGGCGGCGGTTAACCCAGGGGTTATCATGACCGCGCCGTTGTACAGCACGCTGACCCAATGGGTCGACAAGCACTACCGCGACACCTTGCGCGAAACCGATCTGGCGGACCCGCAATTGTTGCTTGAGTGCCGGACGGCACTGGATGAATTGACGCAAATCCTTAAACTGGGCGCGGTTTATCCATTCCAGATCAATTGAAAGCCCGCGTCCGGCTCAAACAGAGCCGGGCGCGTAGCTTTATTTCCAGATGAGAGCGTAATAATGAGCGATACCCTGCAGCTGATCCTTGAAGACACCGACGGCACTCAGCTGGAAACTTCCTGCACCCGCGTTGCGGTGATGTGGCAAGGCAAGGAATTGTGGATTCAGCACGATGGCCGCGGCCAGTTGCTGATCGGCGTGGATGTTGAAGAAGGCGACGCTGAATACGCCAACATACTGTTGCGCCCATTGGCGACTAATCTGGTAAGTCTGCAACTGGAAATGGAACCGGCTGAAGTCGGTGACGAAGACCACGTGCACGGCCCGGATTGCGCACACGACCACTAAGGAAATCGCTCTATGCTCGCCCTCGGCAAACTGCTTGAACTGACCCTCGCCGGCCGCGAACCGGCGGAGAAGACTCAACTGACTGTCGAAGGCGTGCGGATGCGCTGGCTGAGCGAAGGTGCGCTGGAAGTCCGGCCACCCGAGGCTCGTGACAACGGTATGGACGTGCTGTTGTCTGCCGGCATCCACGGTAACGAGACAGCACCGATCGAGCTGCTCGACCGTCTGTTGCATGAAATCGCCCGTGGTGATTTGAAGCCACGCGCACGCATTCTGTTCCTGTTCGGCAACCCTGAGGCCATGCGCCACGGCGAGCGTTATATCGAGCAGGACGTCAATCGGCTGTTCAACGGCCGTCACGAACTAACGAGTGGTTCGGAAGCCTTGCGCGCTTGCGAGCTGGAGCGTCTGGCGGCGAGCTTCTTCAGCCTGCCGGATCGCAGTCGCTTGCACTACGACCTGCACACCGCGATTCGCGGTTCGAAGATCGAGCAGTTCGCACTGTATCCCTGGAAAGAAGGTCGCCAGCATTCGCGCCAGGAACTCGTGCGCTTGCGCGCTGCCGGTATGGAAGCGGTGCTGTTGCAGAACAAACCTTCCATCGTTTTCAGTTCTTACACCTACGACAAACTTGGCGCCGAGTCCTTCACCCTTGAGCTGGGCAAAGCCCGACCGTTCGGGCAAAACGAAGGGGTTAACGTTGAACGCCTGGAAGTGCGCCTGAAGCAAATCATCGAAGGCAACGAGCCGTCGTTGGCCGCCGAAGGGTTGGACGGCTTGCAGCTGTTTAGCGTGGCGCGAGAAATCATCAAGCACAGCGATAGCTTCCATCTGCACTTGCCGACGGATATCGAGAATTTCTCGGAGCTGAAAAAAGGTTATCTGCTGGCCGAGGACATCGCCCAGACGCGCTGGATCGTAGAAGAAGAGGGCGCGCGGATCATTTTCCCCAATCCGAAGGTGAAGAACGGATTGCGGGCGGGGATTCTGATTGTGCCAAGCACAGGCGAAAACCTGGTCTGACTGGACTTCACTGCCGGCATAAATCTAATGTAGGAGCGAGCTTGCTCGCGATGAACCCGAGGGCGCCGCGTTTATTCAGTAAACGCGCGTTATCGTTAACGTCCATCGCGAGCAAGCTCGCTCCTACAGGGTCTTGTGTTTAAACGGCTAACGCACGTGGTTCGCTGCGACGCAATGCACGGGTCTTGTGCAACGTATCGGCACAGGTCTTCGCCGCTTCCTGACCTTTATGCAGGAAGTGCTCGAAGAAGAACTTCTGATGTTCTTCGCCAGCATGGAAGTGATGCGGGGTCAGTACCACCGAGAATACCGGCACTTCGGTTTCCAGCTGAACCTGCATCAGGCCGCTGATCACCGACTGAGCGACGAACTCGTGGCGGTAGATCCCGCCGTCCACCACCAGCCCGGCAGCGACGATGCCGGCGTAACGGCCGGACTTGGCCAGTAGTTTGGCGTGCAGCGGGATTTCAAATGCGCCGCCGACTTCAAAGAAATCGATGTCACTTTCCTGATAGCCCTGAACGAGCATTTCGGCGACGAAGCCTTTACGGCTCTGATCGACAATATCCTTGTGCCAGCAGGCCTGGATAAACGCGACACGCTCGCCGTGGTGGCTTTTGCTTTTGCTATCGATTGCGGTGGGTTGCATCTGTTCTGACTCCTGTTTGTGTGAAAAACAGGGCGTTATGAATCGAATGGGATTTAAGGGTGCGTTCCGGTCGATCGTGCGGTACCTGCACGAGTGCCTTGAGACGGCCCTTTGGCGCCAATCCCGTTCTCTCTTCATCCGGACTATGACCGTCGGCCCCGGGATCACACCGGGTCTGCTGACCTTGCCGACGCACACGGCCGAAGCCGTTCGTGTCACCAAGCGCTCGCGGGCTCTGCGCATTGCGCGCAATTACCGCCGGTGGGGAGTTACACCCCGCCCTGAGAACGTTGCCACCAGGATTTCTGGCGGCGGTGAGTTTTTAACATATATTTCTGAACGGCGCATCGCTGCTTTCTGATGATATGAATCGAATTTTCCGTTGGCTTGAACAGGCTTTTCTTACGTATAGCCTTGATTATCGAGTGCGATGACCGCAGTAATCGAGTTCGAAAGGGATTTTCCCATTTAGCGGCGACGCTCGCGTCCCATTGCCGAGGTCTGTTCCATGAGAGTTATCGATCTTCGTAGCGACACAGTGACCCAACCGACTGCCGGAATGCTCCACGCAATGGCAACGGCCGTCACCGGGGATGACGTGTACGGCGAAGATCCCACGGTGAATCGGCTTGAAGCCGAACTGGCCAGGCGCCTGGGCTTTGCTCAAGCGCTGTTTGTACCGACGGGTACCATGAGCAACCTGCTGGGGCTGATGGCCCACTGTGAGCGCGGCGACGAATACATCGTCGGCCAACAGGCGCACACCTATAAGTACGAAGGTGGCGGTGCTGCGGTGCTCGGTTCGATCCAGCCGCAGCCGCTGGAGGTCCAGGCCGACGGCTCGCTGGACCTGGGCCAGGTGGCCGCCGCGATCAAGCCGGACGACTTCCATTTCGCGCGCACGCGCTTGCTGGCCCTGGAAAACACCATGCAAGGTAAGGTCCTGCCATTGGAGTATCTGGCCCGAGCACGCAGTTTTACCCAGCAGCACGGCCTCTCCCTGCATCTGGATGGCGCGCGGTTGTACAACGCGGCGGTCAAACTGGGTGTAGACGCGCGGGAAATCACTCAGCATTTCGATTCGGTGTCGGTCTGCCTGTCCAAGGGGCTCGGCGCGCCGATTGGTTCGGTGCTGTGCGGCACGACCGAGTTGATCGCAAAGGCACGGCGGCTGCGCAAGATGGTCGGTGGCGGCATGCGCCAGGCCGGCATTCTCGCTGCGGCGGGCTTGTATGCGCTGGATCACCAGGTGCAGCGTCTGGCCGATGATCATGCCAACGCCCGGTTGCTGGCTAAGGGTTTGCTCGACGCGGGATATGTGGTGGAACCGGTGCAGACCAATATGGTTTATGTTCAACTCGGTGACAGGGCCGAAGCGCTAAAGGCCTTCGCCAGTGAGCGCGGGATCAAACTCAGTGCCGCCCCACGGCTGCGGATGGTCACCCATCTGGACGTCAGTCGCGCGCAAATCGAGCAGGTTGTAGGGACTTTCGTCGAATTTTCTCGCAACTGACAGTGTTAGCCGTCCAATTGACTGTTTGTATCGTACAAACACACTGTACCTAGTCACTAACGCCGATATAATGCGGCCCTTTGCCGTCGCTCCGTCTTTTGACGTTTTGCACTGGCCTTTGGCCGCAGTCTCCGTGGAAGAACCTAATGAAAAGCGCAGAAATCCGTGAAGCCTTCCTTCGCTTCTTCGAAGAGCAAGGCCACACCCGTGTAGCCTCCAGCTCTTTGATTCCGGGCAACGACCCAACCCTGCTGTTCACTAACGCGGGGATGAACCAGTTCAAGGACTGCTTTCTGGGCCAGGAAAAGCGCGCCTACACCCGCGCTGTCAGCAGCCAGAAGTGCGTACGCGCCGGCGGCAAGCACAACGACCTGGAAAACGTCGGCTATACCGCTCGTCACCACACTTTCTTTGAGATGCTGGGTAACTTCAGCTTCGGCGATTATTTCAAGCGCGACGCGATCACGTTTGCCTGGACCTTTCTGACCTCTGTCTTGAACTTGCCCAAGGACAAACTCTGGGTCACGGTCTACGCCAGCGATGACGAAGCCTATGACATCTGGACCAAGGCGGTCGGGGTTCCGGCTGAACGTATGGTCCGTATCGGCGACAACAAAGGCGCGCCGTACGCTTCCGACAACTTCTGGACCATGGGCGACACCGGCCCGTGCGGCCCTTGCACCGAGATTTTTTACGATCACGGCGCCGACATCTGGGGTGGCCCGCCGGGTTCGCCGGAAGAAGACGGCGACCGTTACATCGAAATCTGGAACAACGTATTCATGCAGTTCAACCGCACTGCCGATGGCGTGCTGCATCCGCTGCCAGCGCCGTCGGTGGATACCGGCATGGGCCTGGAGCGAATCAGTGCCGTTCTGCAGCACGTGCACTCGAACTATGAAATCGACCTGTTCCAAAGCCTGTTGAGCGCTTCGGCCAAGGCGATTGGTTGCACCAACGACAACCAGGCTTCGCTGAAAGTGGTCGCGGATCACATTCGTTCCTGCGGTTTCCTGATCGCGGACGGTGTGCTGCCGTCCAATGAAGGTCGTGGCTACGTGCTGCGCCGGATCATCCGTCGCGCTTGCCGTCACGGTAACAAGCTGGGCGCCAAGGGCAGCTTCTTCTATCAGATCGTTGCCGCGCTGGTCGCCGAGATGGGTGAGGCTTTCCCTGAATTGACGCAGAACCAGGCGCACATCGCGCGTGTCCTGAAAGCTGAAGAAGAGCAGTTCGCCAAGACCCTGGAGCAAGGGCTGAAAATTCTCGAGCAGGATCTGGCCGAGCTCAAAGGCGACGTGGTTCCGGGCGATGTGGTGTTCAAGTTGTACGACACCTACGGTTTCCCGATGGACCTGACCGGTGACATCGCCCGTGAGCGTAGCCTGACGATCGACGAAGAAGGCTTCGAGCGCGAGATGGAAGCCCAGCGCGTGCGCGCGCGGTCGGCCAGCTCGTTCGGCATGGACTACAACAGCCTGGTCAAGGTTGATGTGGCCACCGAGTTCACCGGCTACAAAGCCACCAGCGGTTCGGCCAAAGTGGTTGCTCTCTATAAAGACGGGCAATCGGTCGACGTGCTGAGCGAAGGTGAAGAGGGCGTGGTGGTTCTTGACCAGACCCCGTTCTACGCTGAATCGGGCGGCCAGATTGGCGATTGCGGGTTCTTGATGACCAGCACGCAGGCGGGTGTTGCGCGCTTCGACGTGCGCGACACCACCAAGACCGGCGGCGCGTTCCTGCACCACGGTGTGTTGGCGTCGGGCAGCTTGACCGTTGGTGCGCCGGTGGAGGCTCAGGTCGATGCCGACGTGCGTCATGCCACTTCGCTGAACCACTCCGCGACTCACTTGCTTCACGCCGCACTGCGCCAGGTACTGGGTGAGCACGTACAGCAGAAGGGCTCGTTGGTCGACAGTCAGCGCCTGCGCTTTGACTTCAGCCACTTCGAAGCGATCAAGCCAGAGCAACTGAAAGCGCTGGAAGACATCGTCAACCGCGAAGTGCGTAACAACACTGAGGTTGAAACCGAAGAAACCGATATCGAAACCGCCAAGCAAAAAGGCGCCATGGCGCTGTTTGGCGAGAAATACGGCGACAGCGTGCGCGTGCTGAGCATGGGCGGTGATTTCTCCGTCGAGCTGTGTGGCGGTATCCATGCCAATCGCACTGGCGACATCGGCCTGCTGAAAATCATCAGCGAAGGCGGCGTGGCGTCTGGCGTTCGTCGTATTGAAGCGGTCACCGGCGCTGCAGCGCTGGCGTATCTGAACGCCGCTGATGAACAACTCAAGGAAGCCGCGAGCCTGGTCAAAGGCACTCGCGACAACCTGATCGACAAAATGCTGGCTGTGCTTGAGCGCAACCGTCTGCTGGAGAAACAACTCGAGCAGTTGCAAGCCAAGGCCGCCAGCGCAGCCGGTGATGACCTGTCGGCTTCCGCTCAGGACGTCAAGGGCGTGAAAGTGCTGGCTGTGCGTCTGGACGGTCAGGACGGCAAGGCGCTGTTGGCCTTGGTCGATCAATTGAAGAACAAACTCGGCCGCGCAGTGATCCTGCTCGGCAGTGTCCATGAGGAAAAGGTCGTTCTGGTTGCAGGCGTGACCAAAGACCTGACTGGCCAACTCAAAGCCGGTGATTTGATGAAGCAAGCCGCTGCGGCAGTGGGCGGGAAGGGCGGTGGTCGTCCAGACATGGCGCAAGGCGGCGGTACCGACGCTGGCGCGCTGGATGCAGCACTGGCCCTGACCGTACCGTTTGTAGAGCAGGGTATCTAAGGCTCCAAACAGAGCCTGTCGTCTAGTGGCGGGCTCTGGAGCCGTGCAGTTGAATGATTAATGGGCGCCCCTTTACGGGCTGAGGCGGCTTGAAAATGGCTTTGATCGTACAGAAATTTGGAGGCACCTCGGTCGGCACTGTCGAGAGAATCGAGCAGGTCGCCGACAAGGTTAAGAAATTCCGCGAAGCCGGCGATGACCTGGTGGTTGTGCTGTCCGCGATGAGTGGCGAAACCAACCGCTTGATCGATCTGGCCAAGCAAATCAGTGGCGATAATCAACCGGTTCCCCGTGAGCTGGATGTGATCGTCTCTACCGGTGAGCAAGTGACGATCGCACTCTTGGCCATGGCGCTGATCAAGCGCGGTGTGCCAGCAGTGTCGTACACCGGTAACCAGGTGCGGATTCTGACCGATAGCGCGCACAATAAAGCGCGCATCTTGCAGATTGATGATCAGAAGATTCGGGGTGATCTGAAGGCCGGGCGCGTGGTTGTAGTCGCCGGTTTCCAGGGCGTCGACGAGCACGGCAATATCACGACCCTGGGTCGTGGCGGCTCCGACACCACTGGTGTGGCACTGGCCGCAGCCTTGAAGGCTGACGAGTGCCAGATCTACACCGATGTGGATGGCGTCTACACCACCGATCCGCGTGTCGTGTCCGTGGCCCAGCGCCTGGACAAGATCACCTTCGAAGAGATGCTGGAAATGGCCAGCCTCGGTTCCAAGGTGTTGCAGATCCGCGCGGTCGAGTTCGCCGGCAAGTACAACGTTCCGCTGCGCGTACTGCACAGCTTCAAGGAGGGTCCGGGCACCCTCATTACTATTGATGAAGAGGAATCCATGGAACAGCCGATCATTTCCGGCATCGCTTTTAACCGCGATGAAGCCAAGCTGACCATCCGTGGTGTGCCAGACACTCCCGGCGTGGCCTTCAAAATTCTCGGCCCGATCAGTGCCGCGAACATCGAAGTCGACATGATCGTGCAGAACGTTGCGCACGATAACACCACCGACTTCACCTTCACGGTGCACCGCAACGACTACCAGGCCGCCTTGCTGGTGCTGGAAAACACCTCGCGCGAGATAGCTGCCCGTGAAGTCGTCGGCGATATCAAGATCGCCAAGGTGTCCATCGTGGGTGTAGGCATGCGCTCCCATGCGGGCGTTGCCAGCCGTATGTTCGAGGCCCTGGCCAAAGAAAGCATCAACATCCAGATGATCTCGACATCGGAAATCAAAGTGTCGGTCGTCATCGAAGAGAAGTACCTGGAACTGGCTGTACGGGCTCTGCACACAGCGTTCGAACTGGACGCTCCGGTCCGACAGGGCGAGTGATGCGTTGCCCGAAGGGCGCGGTTATCCGCGCCCTTCGTTTTTTTGATCGGAGCGACTGAAAGCTGTTCTTTTACTCGCGCTAGTCAATACTTAGGCATGTAGGGCTGCGACCGCTTTGGTTGTAGGTCGAGTGCCTTTTTTTTGCAGACTGTTGTCCCTGAACTGAAATGCGTGAGGAGAAAGGTATGCTGATTCTGACTCGTCGGTGCGCAGAAAGCCTGATTATTGGTGATGGCGAAATCACTGTGACCGTGCTCGGCGTCAAAGGAAATCAAGTGCGTATTGGTGTTAACGCGCCTAAAGAGGTGGCTGTTCACCGTGAGGAAATCTACCTGCGGATCAAGAAAGAGAAGGACGAAGAACCAAGCCATTAATTTTTATCGTTTTTTATGTTTGCAAACGGGGAAAAGGTTGGTTAACATACGCCCCGTGTTGCGGAGAGGTGGCCGAGTGGCCGAAGGCGCTCCCCTGCTAAGGGAGTACATCTCAAAAGGGTGTCGGGGGTTCGAATCCCCCCTTCTCCGCCATTATTTATCTAGTACGTTGTAATCTGGCTTGTTCGGTAAGTTGTTGAGATTACTAGAAAAAGTGCTTTACAAAAAGATTCTACGGCCTATAATGCGCGGCAACAAATGCACTCGTAGCTCAGCTGGATAGAGTACTCGGCTACGAACCGAGCGGTCACAGGTTCGAATCCTGTCGAGTGCACCATTTAAGGGTTGTTTGCAGTAATGCGAGCAACTTGCTTCAACCAGCGGTGGTCTGGTTTATCAAACACACAATGCACTCGTAGCTCAGCTGGATAGAGTACTCGGCTACGAACCGAGCGGTCACAGGTTCGAATCCTGTCGAGTGCACCAAACATGAAAAACGCCCCAAGCTTAACGGCTCGGGGCGTTTTTTTTGCGCTTTTTATGAAAGGGTTTGGCATCGTGTGGGATGCCGGTAAACGCTCCTGTGCGGCGTGCCAGGCAGACGCCACACGATTCGGCAGTGAATGCCTCGCCAAGGACCTCAAGCACGCTGTGAGTGCTTGTCCGGGCGCCGTAGCAGCTGCCGAGGCTGCGTTCGACTGCGAAGCGGTCGTTAAATCAGGCAATGGGGTCTTTCAAGCAAACCGCGTACGCAGGTTTTGCGAGGACTTCGGCCTCGAACGCAGCCTCGCAGGCTCGGCAGCTGCTACGAGAGTTAGTGCTCGAATCCCGTGGAGCAGGCAAAAAAATCCGGAGCCCTTGTCGGGTTCCGGATTTTTTTGCTGATCGAGGAGTGCTCAACAATCCTCGGGCAGGCTGTCAGAACAGCTTCAGCTTCGGTGTTTCTTCAACAAGCCCTTCAGGTGGAACAAGACGGGTGAATCAATCACCAGCTCTGTAAAAAAAAGCAGAGCTGGGGGCGAGGCGTAATCGCTAGCCAAGGCTATGATGATCAGTGATGACGCAATCACAGCATCGAAAATACCAGTGGGTAGGGGGTGCAAACAGGGCGCCTCAACACTGATTCGGGTTACTTTCCGGGTGGGAGTGTGTGGCATGAGTTCATTGTCTGCAGTACTGCAGTCGAAACGGGTCGGATTTTATAGCGGAGTTGTCCTGGCGTGGGTATGGGGTGCTTTTGCTTATGCTCATTTGGTTCAATTTCAAGAAACGCATAAGTGGGCCCTACTTTTGTTCTGTCTCTCCGAAACGCTGACAGCAGTTTTGTACGTTTTTCGAAGCGAGCCAAAGACGGTTTCGCTCATTCCTGTCGACTGGTTGATGGCGGTGGTTGGGACTTTTGCCCCGTTATTTCTCCGTCCGGAGGCTTGGGGGGTACTCCCGTTGGCAAGCTCTCTGATAGTGGTGGGGGCGGTAATTCAGGTGCTGGGTGTAATTTCTCTAAATCGCAGCTTTGCACTCGTTGCAGCAAAGCGGGTTATCAAGACTGCGTGGATGTATCGTGTGGTGCGTCACCCGATCTATGCCAGTTACTGTCTGACGTTTACGGGCTATGTATTGACAAATACATCGCTAACGAATGCAGTTATCTATGCAGTAAGTGTCGGTTTTCTGATCGCACGAATATTTCGAGAGGAAGCGCATCTTTCTCTTGATCCCTTATATCAAGAGTATATGCAGGGTGTTCGTTATCGGCTTGTTCCATTCATATTTTAGAAAAATTATTGAATTAACCGCTCAGGACGCTAGCGGCTGTTCGTTCACGTCCAGAGCCGTTTTCATATCCTGTTCAACAGGCAAAAAAAATCCGGAATCTTTATCAGATTCCGGATTTTTTGTTGGCCAGGGATTGATCAACAATCCCTAAGTGAACAGTCAGAAGAGCTTTAGCTTCGGTGCTTCTTCGGCAACCGGCTTGTTCTGCGCGGTTTGTTCGTTCCAGCCACCACCGAGGGCCTTGTACAGATTGACCTCGCTGGTCAGCTGCGAAAGACGATCGGTGATCAATGCTTGCTGCGAAGTGAACAACTGGCGCTGGGCATCGAGGAAGGTCAGGTTGCTGTCGACACCGATTCGGTAGCGACGCTCAGCCAGACGGTAGTAATCCTGGTTGGCACTGACGAGATCATGCTGGGCCTGCAACTGTTGGTTGAAGGTCTGGCGTGCGGCCAGGCCATCGGAAACTTCCTGGAAGGCAGTCTGGATGGATTTTTCGTACTGGGCCACGGTGATGTCTTTCTGGATTTTCGAGTAATCCAGGCTCGCTCTCAGGCTACCGGCATTGAAGATTGGCAGATTGATCTGCGGCTGGAACAACCAGGTCCCCGAACCCCCTTTGAACAGACCGGACAGATCCGGGCTTGCCGTACCTGCGTTAGCCGTCAGGGTGATGCTCGGGAAGAACGCTGCCCGTGCCGCGCCGATGTTGGCGTTGGCAGCCTTGAGCTTGTGTTCGGCCTCAAGGATGTCTGGACGACGTTGCAGCAAGTCAGAAGGCAGGCCGGCGGGTACTTCACTCAGCAGGTCGTCGGCCAGCGGCCGACTGCCCGGCAGGTTGGCCGGAATCCCGGTGCCCAGCAACAGCGCGAGGCTATTTTCGTCCTGTGCGACCAGACGGGTATAACGCGCCAATTGCACCCGTGCGTTCTCCACCGAGGTCCGCGACTGGCTCAGATCGAGCGCCGAGGCCACACCGACTTCGTTGCTGCGCGAGGTGAGTCTGTAGCTCTCCTCGAAGGTCCCCAAGGTTTCCTTGGTCAGTTGCAGCAGTTCCTTGTCGGCCTGCCAGGTCAGGTAGGCGTTTGCCACGCTGGCCACCAGGCTGATCTGAGTGCTGCGACGCGCTTCTTCAGTGGCGAAGTACGACTGCAGCGCTTGTTCGCTGAGACTACGAACCCGGCCGAACAGGTCCAGCTCGTAGGCGCTGACGCCCAGCGTCGCCGAATACTGGCTGGTGATGTGTTCTGCGCCGGTTTGCGACAGCCTCGCCGGAGTACGTTGACGGCTACCGCTGCCGGTCGCGGACACGGCCGGGAACAGGTCGGCGCGCTGGATACGGTACTGAGCCGCAAAGGCGTCGATGTTCAGGGCCGCGACACGCAGGTCGCGGTTGTTCACCAGTGCAGTCTGAATAAGCTGTTGCAGCTGCGGGTCGCGGAAAAACTGCTTCCAGCCCTGTTCAGCGGCCGCCATGTTGGCGGCCTCCGCCGGCGAGTACGCAGGACCTTGCGGGTACTGCGCCGCTACCGGCGCTTCTGGCTGCTGATAATCAGGTATCAGCGAACAACCACCGAGCACAAACGCGGTAATTGCTAAGGAGAGTAGCGACTTGCTCATTGGCCAGCCTCGTTTGCAGTTTCAATTGTGTCTGGTTCGTCCGCAGTTTTTCTTTGGCCCATGGAGGACACGGTGACAAAGAACAGCGGAACCCAGAAGATCGCCAGAACAGTCGCGCTGATCATACCGCCAATTACCCCGGTGCCGATCGCATGCTGGCTACCCGAGCCTGCGCCCGTGGAGATTGCCAGTGGTACCACGCCGAGCACGAATGCCAGCGACGTCATGATGATCGGTCGCAGACGCATCCGGCAGGCTTCAATGGCCGCTTCGGACAGGCTGCGTCCCTGATGATGCAGTTCCTTGGCAAACTCGACGATCAGAATGGCGTTTTTCGATGCCAGACCGATGGTCGTCAGCAAGCCCACCTGGAAGTACACGTCATTGGACAGGCCGCGCAGGCTGGTAGCGAGCAGGGCACCGATAATCCCCAGCGGAACCACCAGCATGACCGCGATCGGAATCGACCAGCTTTCGTACAGTGCTGCCAGGCAGAGGAAGACCATCAGCAGAGACAGCGCATACAGCGCCGGCGCTTGCGAGCCGGACAGACGCTCCTCGTAGGACAGGCCAGTCCAGGAGATACCGACACCCGTCGGTAGCTTCTTGGCCAGGGCCTCGACTTCGGCCATGGCTTCACCGGTACTGTACCCGGGCGCCGGGGCACCGAGGATTTCGATGGCTTCGACACCGTTGTAGCGTGACAGCTTGGGTGCGCCGTAAATCCACTCACCCTTGGCGAAAGCCGAGAACGGGACCATGGTGCCGCTAGCGTTGCGTACGAACCATTTCTGGATGTCTTCAGGGCTCATGCGGGAGCCGGGTTGACCTTGTATATAGACCTTCTTCACACGACCACGGTCGATGAAGTCGTTGACATAGCTACTGCCCAGTCCGATCGACAGGGTGGTATTGATGTCCGTCATTGTCAGGCCCAAGGCGCTGGCGCGTTCGTCGTCGATGGTCAGTTGGTACTGCGGCTCGTCGTTCAGGCCGTTGGGACGCACCTGCAACAGCACTTTGCTCTGCGCGGCCATGCCGAGGAATTGGTTACGTGCCGCCATCAACTTGTCGTGACCGATACCGGCGCGGTCCTGCAGGTACACGTCGAAACCGGTGGCGTTACCCAGTTCCAGTACCGCAGGTGGTGCGAATGCGAACACCATGGCATCACGGAAGGTAAAGAAGTGCTGCTGGGCACGGGCCGCGACCTTGAACACGCTGTTGTCGGCGTTACGTTCGTCCCATGGCTTGAGCATGATGAAGGCCATCCCCGAGCTTTGGCCACGACCGGCGAAGTTGAAGCCGTTCACGGTAAACACGGACGCTACGGCATCACCTTCACCGCCATCCTTGGTGGGACGCAGCAGAAACTCGCGCATTTCATCCACGACCACCTGGGTGCGCTGGGCGCTGGAGCCGGCCGGGGTTTGTACCTGGGCGAAGAGTACGCCCTGGTCTTCTTCGGGCAGGAACGCGGTTGGAATACGGGTGAATAGCCAGATCATGCCGACCACAATGACCAGGTAGGCCAGCATGTATGGAGCCTTGTACTTGAGCATGTTGCCGACACCGCGCTCGTAGCTTTTGACGCCACGGTCGAAGTTGCGGTTGAACCAGCCGAAGAAGCCGCGTTTCGGTACGCCGTGCTCGCCTTTCGGAATCGCCTTGAGCATGGTTGCGCAGAGCGCCGGGGTGAAGATCAGGGCAACCAGAACCGACAGGGCCATGGCTGACACGATGGTGATCGAGAACTGCTTGTAGATCACGCCTGTGGAGCCGCTGAAGAACGCCATCGGGAGCAGTACCGCCGACAGAACCAGGGCAATACCGACCAGCGCACCCTGGATCTGGCCCATGGATTTCTTGGTGGCTTCCTTGGGTGACAGGCCTTCTTCGCTCATGACCCGTTCGACGTTTTCCACGACGACGATGGCGTCGTCCACCAGCAAGCCGATGGCCAGCACCATACCGAACATGGTCAGGGTGTTGATGCTGAATCCGAACGCCGCGAGGATCCCGAACGTACCCAGCAGAACCACCGGTACGGTCATGGTAGTGATGACGGTAGCGCGGAAGTTTTGCAGGAACAGGAACATCACCAGGAACACCAGCACGATCGCTTCGACCAAGGTGTGAACCACGCCTTTGATCGACTCGGTCACCACGGGCGTTGTGTCGTACGGGAACACCACTTCCATACCTTCAGGGAAGAATGGCTTGAGGTCGTCGACAGTCTTGCGCAGGGCCTTGGCGGTATCGAGGGCGTTGGCGCCGGTTGCCAGTTTCACCGCGAGACCGGAGGCTGGGGCGCCGTTGAACTGGGCGTTGATGCTGTAGTTCTCACCACCCAAGCCGACGTCAGCGACGTCTTTCAAGCGCACCTGGGAGCCGTCCTTGTTGACCTTGAGCAGGATTTCCTTGAACTGCTCGGCCGTTTGCAGGCGGGTCTTGCCAATGATCGTGGCGTTCAATTGCTGGCCGGGCAGGGCAGGCAAGCCGCCGAGCTGGCCGGAAGACACCTGGACGTTCTGGGCGGCAATGGCCGTTTTGACGTCCACCGGGGTCATGTTGTAGTTGTTCAACTTGGCCGGGTCTAGCCAGATACGCATGGCGTACTGGGCACCGAACACCTGGAAGTCACCGACACCCGCTGTCCGCGAAATCGGGTCCTGCATGTTGGACACGATGTAGTTGGACAGGTCGTCCTTGGTCATGCTGCCGTCGCGCGACACCACGCCGATCACCAGCAGGAAGTTTTTCACTGCCTTGGTCACGCGTATGCCCTGTTGCTGCACTTCTTGCGGCAGCAGCGGGGTGGCCAGGTTCAGTTTGTTCTGGACCTGAACCTGCGCGGTATCGGAGCTGGTGCCTTGTTCAAAGGTCGCGGTGATGGTCATGGTGCCGTCGGAGTTACTCTCCGAGGACACATAACGCAGGTTGTCGATACCGTTGAGCTGCTGCTCGATCACCTGTACCACGGTGTCCTGCACGGTCTGTGCAGAAGCGCCTGGGTAGGTTACGGAGATGGCGATCGCAGGAGGTGCGATGCTCGGGTACTGGTTGATCGGTAGTTTGAGGATCGATAGAGCCCCGACCAACATGATCACCAGGGCAATTACCCAGGCGAAAATCGGACGGTCGATAAAAAATCTCGACATGGTTTACTCCCCTTTGCCGCCAGCAGCTTTGACTGTTGCCTGTGCAGGAACCGGGTTTTTCGCCGAAACGTTGGTCGCTTCAGTCACCTTGACTTCAACGCCAGGTTTAACGAATTGCAGACCTTCGGTGATCAGACGGTCACCCGCCTTCAAGCCATCCTCGATCAGCCATTGGCTACCGACGGTGCGGCTGGCCTTGAGCTGACGCAGTTCGACCTTGTTGTCCGGGCCAACTACCAGAGCGGTCGGAGTGCCTTTCAGGTCGCGGGTCACGCCTTGTTGCGGGGCGAGAATCGCGGCGCTGTTCACACCGGCCTGCAACTGCGCGTGGACAAACATGCCCGGCAGCAGAGTGTGGTCAGGGTTCGGGAAGACGGCGCGAAGGGTCACGGACCCCGTGGTTTGGTCGACCGAGACTTCGGAGAACTCCAGTTTGCCGTCTTGTTTGTATTGGCTACCGTCTTCCAGGGTCAGCTTGACCATGGCGGCATTCTCACCGGCCTTTTGCAGGCGACCGCTTTCCAGTTCGCGGCGCAGTTCAAGCAACGCTACCGACGACTGAGTGACGTCGACGTAGATCGGGTCGAGTTGCTGAATCACTGCCATGGCGTCGGTCTGGCCGCTGTTGACCAGCGCACCTTCGGTGACTGAAGAACGGCCGATACGACCGGAGAGTGGCGCCAGCACTTTGGTGTAACGCAGGTTGATCTGTGCGCTTTGCAGGCTTGCTTCCGATTGCAAACGATTGGCCACGGCAGTGTCGTATTCCTGACGGCTTACGGCTTGCTCGTTGACCAGTTGTTTGTAGCGATCGGAAATCGACTTGGTCGACTGCAGGTTCGCTTCGGCGCTTTTCTGGGTGGCTTCATAGACCGACGGATCGATCTGGTACAGCTGTTGGCCGGCTTTGACGTCGCCGCCTTCCTTGAACAGACGCTTGAGAATGATGCCGTTGACCTGAGGGCGGACTTCCGCCATGCGGTACGCCGTTGTGCGGCCCGGAAGTTCGGACGTCAAGGTGAAGGCTTGTGGTTGAAGGGTAACTACGCCGACCTGAGGGGCTTGAGGGGCAGGTGCTGCCTCTTCCTTTTTACATCCGCTGAGCAGCGATGCCAGGGCGACGGCAGTGACCAGAGCGGTAACAGCTGGCTTGAGTTGCATGAAAATCCTCGGGTCAGGCACGCAAAATGCGCACAAGAAAAGTGGAAGGGTAAAAAAAGTGCGCTGAGTAGATAAGTAGCTTGCTAAGGACTATACTTACGTTCATGGTTGTTTGTAAATACCTTGGCTGCGTACCGATCCGGTTACAAAAGTCGTAAAAGGTGTGAATTGTAGGCCGGGGACGAGAGCCAAGAGACTTCGCCCCATATTTATTCAGATGATCTTCAAACATCGCTGAAGCACCCCGATTGAGGTTGTACTGACATGGTCCGTCGTACCAAAGAGGAAGCTCAAGAAACCCGTAGCCAGATACTCGAAGCGGCAGAGAAAGCCTTTTATGAGCGAGGTGTGGCGCGTACCACGCTGGCGGATATTGCGGCGCTGGCTGGCGTCACGCGCGGGGCCATCTATTGGCATTTCAGTAACAAGGCGGATCTGGTTCAGGCCATGCTCGACACCTTGCATGAGCCGCTGGATGAGATGGCCAGGGCCAGTGAAAATGAAGCGGAGCTCGACCCGTTGGGTTGCATGCGCAAGCTGCTGATTCATTTGTTTCATCAAGTTGCCCTGGACCCGAAGACCCGACGCATTAATGAGATTCTGTTTCATAAGTGCGAATTCACCGATGAAATGTGCGATCTGCGCCAGCAGCGCCGCGCGGCCAGCCTGGATTGCAATGTGCGTATCGGGCTGGCGTTACGTAATGCGGTGAATCGTGGGCAACTTCCCGAGAATCTCGATACCGCTCGAGCCGCGGTCAGCATGCATGCGTTCATCAACGGCATCCTTTACAAGTGGCTGTTGGCACCTGACAGTTTTCAACTGCACATAGAAGCCGAGCGCTGGGTCGATACCGGGTTGGATATGCTGCGCTTGAGCCCTAGTCTGCGCAATTAAGACAAAATGCGTAATTGAGTCCAGTTGTGTCAACCTTTAAGGCGAGCGAAGATCAGACCTTCGCTCGCCTTGTCTCGATGGGGTGCTTTTATATACGTGCTGGCTTTATCTTGATAGATAGCCAACTACTTATTTTGTAGAGAATTTGTTGCGAGTGTGTGAATGAGTGTGAAAACCCCGTTGTTCAAAGGAGCTGAGCAACCGGCCAAAGGCATTGCACTGATTTGCCTGGCGGTTTTGCTGTTCGCAAGTCACGACACGCTGTCCAAATACCTTTCTGTTTTCTACCCCATCGTCATGGTGGTGTGGGCACGCTATGTGGTGCACACGCTGTTGATGCTGGTGATCTTCGTGCCGCGCACAGGGTTTTCGGCGGTGGTGCGCACCAAACGCCCAGGCTTGCAGTTGCTCCGCGCACTGTGCCTGATAGGCACCAGCCTGTTCTTCACCACAGGCTTGCGCTATATCCCGTTGGCGGAAGCCACTTCGGTCAACTTTCTCGCGCCTTTATTGGTCACCGCGCTGTCCGTCCCGCTGCTGGGCGAACAGGTAACGCGCAGCCAATGGGTCGCAGTGCTGGCCGGTTTCGTCGGGGTATTGATTGTGGTTCGGCCAGGTGGGGCACTGTTCACTCCTGCGATTTTGTTGCCACTGTGCTCGGCACTGTGTTTCGGCTTCTATCAACTGCTGACCCGCAAACTCAGCGGCATCGACAGTCCGACCACCAGCAACTTCCTGACTGGTATTCTCAACTCGTTGATCATGAGCGCGCTGGTGCCATTTTTCTGGAGTACGCCAACACTGCCTCACGCTCTGTTCATGATCGGCCTGGGGACCTGCGGCATGCTTGGCCATATGTTGCTGACCCAAGCCTTCCGCCACGCGGCCCCGGCGATGCTCGCGCCGTTCAGCTACGGGCAGATTCTGTTTGCCGGAATGTACGGCTACCTGATCTTTGACCATACGCCGGATATGTTCGGCATCATCGGAATCGCGGTGATTTGCCTGAGCGGTCTTGCCGTGGCTTGGGGGCAGCGCAAGGGCTAAGCTGACGAAGCAGCCGAATCGGGGGAGGGGGGCGCTGATAGTTCTAGCTCCTCCCGACCAGAGCAAACAGGCCGCGTCCGCATGCCTGCGGGTCGTGGTGAATTCGAGGAAAAACATGTGAACAAGATTTACTCGAGTGCTGAATCCGCCCTGCAAGGTCTCGTCGAAGACGGCATGACCCTTGCCGTAGGTGGTTTTGGGTTGTGCGGTATCCCTGAGGCCTTGATCGCCGCCTTACGTGATACCGGCAAAAGTGGCCTGACGGTGATCAGTAACAACGCCGGGGTTGACGGTTTCGGACTGGGCCAACTGCTGACCACCCGGCAGATCCGCAAGATGATTTCTTCATACGTTGGCGAGAACAAAGAGTTTGAGCGTCAGTACCTGGCCGGCGAGTTGGAATTGGAGTTCACTCCGCAAGGCACCCTGGCGGAAAAACTTCGCGCGGGTGGTGCGGGCATCCCGGCGTTTTTCACCAAGACCGGTTACGGCACCCTGGTGGCCGAAGGCAAGGAAACCCGTGAGTTCGATGGCGAGTGGTACGTGATGGAACGCTCGCTACGAGCCGACGTGGCGCTGGTCAAAGCCTGGAAGGCCGACAAGTCGGGCAATCTGCTGTTCAACAAGACTGCCCGCAACTTCAACCCACTGGCCGCCATGGCGGCGAAAGTCTGTGTTGTCGAAGTGGAAGAGATCGTTGAGATAGGCGAACTGGATGCCGATCAGATTCACTTGCCGGGGATCTACGTGCAGCGTCTGGTGCTCAACGCGACCCCCGAAAAACGCATCGAACAACGCACTGTGCGGAGCGCCTGATCATGGCCTGGACTCGTGAAGAAATGGCGCAGCGCGCCGCTCAAGAATTAAAGGACGGTTTCTACGTCAACCTTGGTATTGGTTTGCCGACGCTGGTGGCCAACTATATTCCCGAAGGCATGGACGTCTGGCTACAGAGCGAAAATGGTTTGCTTGGTATCGGTCCGTTTCCGCTTGAAGATGAAGTCAATCCTGACCTGATCAACGCCGGCAAGCAGACCATTACGACCTTGCCTGGCAGCAGTTTTTTCAACAGTGCCGACTCCTTCGCGATGATCCGTGGGGGCCACATCAATCTGTCGATTCTCGGTGCCATGCAGGTGTCGGAGAACGGCGATCTGGCCAACTGGATGATCCCGGGCAAAATGGTCAAAGGCATGGGCGGCGCCATGGACCTGGTGGCTGGGGTCAAGCGCGTGGTGGTATTGATGGAACACACCGCCAAGGGCGGTAGCCACAAGTTGCTCAAGAAGTGCGACCTGCCGTTGACCGGCGTCGGTGTGGTGGACCGGATCATTACTGATCTGGCGGTGCTGGACGTGACTGAACAAGGCCTGAAACTGGTGGAGCTGGCAGCGGGTGTGAGCCTGGAAGAACTGCAAGCGGCGACAGGGTGCCCGATCAGCGATTGATTTGCGGCGATTGGCATATGCAAAAAAGCCCCGGCTCTCACGAGTCGGGGCTTTTTGCTTTAGCGCGTTTCGTTTACAGCACGGGGTAGTCGATGTAGCCGACCGGGCCCTTGGCGTAGAAAAGCTCTGGGCGTGCTTCGTTCAGCGGTGCATCGGCTTTCAGGCGTGCCGGCAGGTCCGGGTTGGCGATGAACGGTACACCGAAGGCGATCGCATCGGCCTTGCCGCTGGCCAGCCAGGCATTGGCGCTATCTTTGGTGAAGCGTTCGTTGGCGATGTACGGGCCGCCGAAAGCTGCTTTGAGTTGTGGGCCGAGGCTGTCGGCGCCTTCCTTCTCACGGGAGCAGATGAAGGCGATGCCGCGCTTGCCCAGCTCCCGAGCGATGTAGCTGAAGGTCTCCGACAGGTTTTCGTCACCCATGTCGTGGGAGTCGGCCCGCGGCGCCAGGTGCATGCCGACACGACCAGCGCCCCAGACTTCGATCACCGCGTCAGTTACTTCGAGCATCAGTCGTGCACGGTTTTCCAGTGAGCCACCGTAGATGTCGGTGCGTTGGTTGGTGCTGCTTTGCAGGAACTGGTCGAGCAAGTAACCGTTGGCGCCGTGGATTTCCACGCCGTCGAAACCAGCGGCCTTGGCGTTCTCGGCACCCACGCGGTAGGCGTCGACGATGTCCGCGATTTCAGCGGTTTCCAGTGCACGCGGGGTCGGGTAGTCGGCCAGAGGACGCACCAGGCTGACATGACCTTTAGGCGCAATGGCGCTCGGTGCGACTGGCGCTTCGCCGTTCAGGTAAGACGGATGGGAGATCCGCCCGACGTGCCAGAGTTGCAGGAAGATCTTGCCGCCTGCGCCGTGTACTGCTTTGGTCACGTTGCTCCAGCCGCGCACTTGGTCGTTGGACCAGATGCCCGGAGTATCGGGATAGCCAACGCCCATTGGCGTGACCGAAGTGGCTTCGCTGAGGATCAGCCCGGCGGAAGCACGTTGTACATAGTACTCAGCCATCAGCGCGTTCGGCACACGGCCTTCATCGGCGCGGCAGCGGGTCAGCGGTGCCATGATGATGCGATTCGCAAGCTCAAGGTCGCCGAGTTTGATGGGATCGAAAATAGTTGTCATGGATACAACCCTCTTAATGATTAGTTGGTAACAGGGGCCAGCTCGGCATTGCCGCTCTGACGAAAAGTAATCAGGGTCACCAGCAGGGCGAGGACCGCCAGTGCTGCAGCGGCCAGAGGCACGCGGGTCAAGCCGAAACCGTGGGCAATCACGCTGCCGCCCACCCAGGCGCCGAGTGCGTTGCCGATGTTGAAGGCGCCGATATTCAGGGTCGACACCAGGTTCGGTGCGGCTTTGCCGAAGGTCACCACGTTCACTTGCAGGGCCGGAACGGCGGCGAACGAGGCGGTGGCCCAGAGGAACAGCGTGATTTCTGTCGGGATCAGCGCGACGCTGGTCCAGCTCAGCAGGGTCGAAACCACCGCCATGGAGATGAAGACCCCGATCAAGGTGGCCGCCAGGCGCTTGTCCGCCAATTTGCCGCCGATGATGTTGCCCACGGTCAGCCCGAGGCCGATCAACAGCAGGGTCCAGGTCACGCCCTTGGGCGAAACACCGGTGACGTCGCCCAGCAGCGGTGCAACGTAGGTGAAGAGGGTAAACATCGACGCGGCGAACAGCGCGGTCATGCTCAGCGACAACCAGATCCCGGCACCTTTCAGGGCGGCCAGTTCCGAGCGCATATCGAGTTTTTCTTCATCGCGTTTGGCTGGCAGGAAACGGATCAGGCCGATCAGCGCGATCACACCAATAACCGTCACGGCCCAGAAGGTCGAACGCCAGCCGGCTTCCTGACCCAGTGCAGTGCCCAGTGGTACACCCAACACGTTGGCCAGGGTCAGGCCGGTGAACATCAAGGCCACGGCCGAGGCGCGTTTGTTGGCGGGTACCAGGCCGGCAGCCACCACCGAGCCGATGCCGAAGAAGGCGCCGTGACACAGGGCCGTCACGACCCGGGCGAACATCAGCACGTTGTAGTCACTGGCCAGGGCACACAGCAGGTTGCCGACGATGAAGATGCCCATCAACGCTACCAGTGCGGCCTTGCGCGGCAGTTTGGCGGTGGCCAGTGCCATGAATGGCGCACCAATGGCCACGCCCAGGGCGTAGCCGGTCACCAGCCAGCCGGCGCCGGGAATCGACACACCGAGGTCGGCCGCCACTTCGGGCAGCAAGCCCATGATGACGAACTCGGTGGTGCCGATGGCGAAGGCGCTCAGAGCCAGGATGATTAGCGAGAGGGGCATGTTTAAATCCTTGTAAAAGCTCTGGGTCAGAGCTCTTTGCTGATGGCGCGGAGGAATTCCTGAATCACATCCTCGTTGCGTTTGAAGAAGTGCCACTGACCGGCTTTCTGGCTGGTGATCAGCCCCGCACGCTGCAAGGTCGCCAAGTGAGCGGACACGGTCGACTGCGACAGGCCGCAGCGTTGATCGATCTGTCCGGCGCAGATGCCGTACTCGTGGTTGTGGGTTTGATCGGGGAACTGAGCTTTCGGGTCTTTCAGCCAGTTGAGGATGTCTCGCCGTACTGGGTGCGCCAGGGCTTTTATTATTTCGTCGAGGTCGATGGTCATGGCAGTGCTCGGGGTGAGTAAAACGCTATATCGCGATGGGGCGAACTTTAAATCGCTATTTCGCGATATACCAATATGATTTTGATCTGGGATCAGCATAAATCGACATATCGAGTTATAATGATATTGGTGGCGCAGTGCTAAGCTGGGCTCTATGAACTATCTCGCACACCTACACCTTGGCGGCCAGCGCCCGGGTCAACTGCTCGGCAGCCTGTATGGCGACTTCGTCAAAGGGCGGCTGCAAGGGCAGTTCGATCCGGAGATCGAGGCGGCCATTGCGCTGCATCGGCATATTGATGTGTTCACCGATCGCCACCCGGTGGTCGGTCAGTCGCTGTCACGGTTTTTGCTGACGCGGCGGCGTTACGCCGGCATCGTGCTTGATGTTTTTTTCGATCACTGTCTGGCACGGGATTGGGCGTTGTATGCCGACCGGCCGCTGGAGAGTTTTACTTCGGACGTTTACCGGGTACTGGCCGCTGAACCGCAGTTGCCAGGGCGACTGGCGCAGATTGCGCCATACATGGCAGCGAATGACTGGTTGGGTTCGTATCGGGATTTTGCGGTGCTGGAGCAAGTGCTCCGGGGCATCTCACGGCGCTTGTCACGCCCGGAGGAACTCGCCAGCGCCATGCAGGAACTGGAAAAGTTGTATGAGCCGTTGAGTGAGGATTTCCGGGTGTTTTATCCGCAGCTTCAGGTGTTTGCACACCGATCCCTGTAGGAGCCGAGCTTGCTCGCGATGAACGATGATGCGGTCATCAGACAGACCGCGGTGACCCCATCGCGAGCAAGCTCGGCTCCTACAGGTTTATCGTCGATTCCCTAAGCCGCGACCAGCTCGCCGACACGACGCGGTTCAGCAGGCTGAACAACCTCTCCAAACAAGGCCATTTGCACCGCTTGCTGCGCCTGAAAGGCCAGGGCGGCGCGTTCTTGACCATGACAGGCAATCGGTTTGAGCAGGTGGATTTCTACCTCGCCCTGATCATTGGCGAACAAGCGCATCAGGTGTGACAGCAGGTCATCATCACCGATGAAGGGTGCCAGCGGATCGATCTGACCGTTACGTAAATACCGAATCGCCACCGGTTGCAAGGCAACGTCGGCATCGATGGCGGCAGATAACAAGCGGCCGTGGAAGGTGCGCAGCGAGCGGCCGTTGGTGGTGGTGCCTTCCGGGAACATCAACAGCGGGTGTTCTTGCTCCAGATGACGGCTCATCTGTTTGCGGATCAACTGGCTGTCGCCCGAGCCACGACGGATAAACAGACTGCCAGCCTTCGCCGCCAACCAACCGGCGACCGGCCAGGTGCGCACCTCGGCCTTGGACAGGAACGACAGTGGCGTCAGCATGCCGAGCAACGGAATGTCGGTCCATGACACATGGTTGCTGACCCAGAGCATCGGCTGTTGCGGCAATTCACCCTGAACGGTCACGCGAAAGGGCAGGGCATTGCCCAGACGTGCCATGAAAAACCGTGACCAGCGCTGACGCCGGACCATGGAGTTGGCCACGCCCATGCGCTCAAACAGACCGAACAGGCCGGCCATGCTCAACCCCAGCGCGACCACCACCAGCACCCGTGCAATCCGCGCGTACACCCGCAACCGGCTCATCAGACTGCCGCCTTGAAGTGGCGAGCGTAACGCGGGCACAACTCGTCACGCTTGAGCAGGATGAATACATCGGCGACCTGGAAGTCTTCGTCCCAGCAAGGTTCGCCGCAGATTTTCGCCCCCAGGCGCATGTAAGCCTTGAGCAGCGGCGGCATTTCGGCGATCACGTTGGACGGGATGTCGAGGGTTGGTAGCGGTTTCTTCGGTTCGGCGCGCAAGTGTTCGGTGCACAGGTAACGTTCGCGCAGGCGTTGCATGATCGCCTGGGCCTGAATCCCGCCGTCCTGCATCGGGATGCTGGCGCAACCCATCAAGTAGCTGTAACCCCCTTCGTTGAGCACTTCAGCGAGTTCGCCCCAGAGCACGGCAATGGTGCCGCCGTTGCGATACGCCGGGTCAACGCAGGTGCGGCCGATTTCCAGGATCGGGCCTTTGAGGTGTACCAGGCCGTGCAGGCTGAATTCTTCTTCGCTGTAGAAGCGCCCCAAACTGCTGGCGGCCTGGTGGTCGAGCAAGCGAGTGGTGGCAACCAGACGACCCGTGTTCAGGTCACGTACACCGATGTGGGCGCAGTGAACATCATAGTCATCCATGTCCAGACCGAGCTCCGCGCCTTTAAGCTTGGCGTTGAACTCGCCGCTGAAAACGTTGAAGCGCAAGGCCTGGGCTTCCTGCAATGCCTCGGCACCGATCAGGCGTTCGGCTTGCAGGCGGCGTTCATTGCCGGTGTCGCTGATGCGGGCGATCTGAGTCATTGCGAATCTCCGTACGGGCTACTCACCCGTCTTGGGTTGCAGCCGATCGACTTTGTTGTGCAAAGTCAGGCTATGTAGCCGCGGTGTCATCCCCATGAAGCTTTGGTGATGCTTGTATGACAGCCCTTTGAGGAACCGTTTATGCCTTGGCAAGCCCTGTTGAACCGTTGCGAACGTTTGCCCGCCAACCCGGATCTGGCCGAAGGTTATTCAACGTTGTTGCAGCAGTTGGGCTGCGTGACGCCGTTCGAATTGGCGGTGCGCGGCGGCCAGCTGATGGCGACGCCGGGGCTGGCGTTTCTGGTGGGCTATCAGGCCGCGTTACGTATGCTTTGGCCTAGCGCGCCGCCGAGCCTGGGAGCCTTGTGCGCGACCGAACAACGTAGTCTGCGCTCGGCAGACATGCAGACCCGCCTTGATGGCCTGCGACTGAGCGGGCGCAAGGACTTCGTCACTGCCGGCGATGCGGCGGACTGGCTATTGATTGCGGCGCGCTGCGAAGAGGCGGGTGAACAACCGCGTTTGAGTCTGGCGGTGGTTTACCCCGGAGAGCCCGGCGTACGTCTGGAAAAATTGCCGGCCATCCCATTGATGCCGGACATCAGCCACAGCCGCCTGTTTCTCGACAGTGCCCTCTGCGAGTTGCTGGCTGGGGATGGTTGGGACGCCTACGTCAAACCGTTCCGCACCTTGGAAGACATCTATGTGCACAGTGCCATGAGCGCCTGGTTGCATGGCGTCGGTCGGGACTGCGATTGGCCGCAGAACCTGCAACTGCGGCTGCTGGCGCTGCTGGCCGGGTGTGCGGAAGTCAGTCGGCAGAATCCGGGTTCGAAAGCCGGGCATGTGTTGCTGGGCGGTTTGTTCGCGCAATTTGATTCGCTCAAGTCTGAGCTGAACGAAGCGTTCACCGATGGCCCGCCGGAATGGGCGGTGCTGTGGGGGCGTGATCGGGCGGTGCTGGATCTGGCCGCTGGGGCACGGGCCAAGCGACTAGCAAAGGCGCTGGCGAGTTGAAATGGGGGACTTGAGAACGCTCGCTTTTCGTAGCAGCTGCCGCCAGGCTGCGTTCGGTCTGGGCTGCATCCGGACGTAGCGGTCGCAATCCGATAGATGCGTTTTGTCTGAAGAAACGCGATTGCAGGTTTTACGACCGCTTCGCAGCCGAACGCAGGCTACGCCAGCGGCTACAGGATTCTCGCAGCCAACGGTCCTTGGTATTACTTCCAAAACTGTCATCTATCTCGACTAAGCTCAGTAGGTTGATCTTCCTGAGTGCCCGCCATGTTCAAAGGCTTGTCCCTGCTGCTTGTGCTGCTTTTCATGAGCGTTCAGGCCGTCGCCGAAAACTGGCCTGCTGAACAATGGTCCCAAGGTCCTCAGGTTACCGGTCCGGCGCTGAAAGCGCTGGAGGATTACGCCTTTCAAACCCGGGACGACGCCACCCATAAAGGCATCCGCACCGATGCCTTGCTGGTGATCCGCGACGGTCAATTGATCTACGAGCGTTATGCCGGGCCGACCACCGCCGATACGCCGCATCTCACCTGGTCCATCAGCAAAAGCCTGATGGCCACGGTGTTGGGTGTGGCCTACGGCGAAGGGCGCTTTGCGTTGCAGGACCCGGTGGCGAAATTCTATTTGCCATTGCAAACGCATCCGGCGATTTCCATGGCTGACTTGCTGCACTGGGCGTCGGGTCTGGATTGGCAGGAAGACTATGAATACGCCCCATTGAAGTCATCGGTGGTGGCCATGCTGTACACACGTGGCTGCAGCGATATGGCGGCGTTCACCGCTGGCCATGGCGAGTTCAGTACGCCGGGGCAGGCGTTTCGATATTCCAGCGGTGACAGCAACCTGTTATCCGCTGCACTGAAGGACATGCTCGGCGCGAAGTATCCGGACTATCCATGGACCGCATTGTTCGAGCCCTTGGGTATTCGCAACGCTGTGTGGGAAACCGATGCCAGCGGCACTTTTGTCGCCTCATCCTATGCCTACCTCACGGCCCGCGATCTGGCGCGGGTCGGTCTGCTGATGCAGCGCGACGGTCGTTGGGGCGATCGCCAGTTGCTGCCCAAGGATTGGGTCGAGTTCAATCGTCAACCTTTTGCTCACTATCAAGCCAAGCAGGATGAGGTCGTGCCGGGCGGTCAGTGGTGGCTCAATCGTGCCGTCGATGGCGCCGCCAAACCCTGGCCAGACGCGCCCGCCGATACCTTCGCGGCGCTGGGCCATTGGGGGCAGGCGTTGTATGTCATCCCCAGCGAGAACCTGGTGATCGTGCGTTATGGCGATGATCGCGATGGTAGCTACCGGCACAACGAACTACTCAAGCGCGCGTTGGGCGCTTTTGCCCCGCAGGTGCAGCCATGAGCCGCCAAAGGTTTGTCCGACGCAGACCGTTCAGCAGCCTGCTGGGTTTGCTGATTCTGGCGCTACTCGCCTGGGTCTGGCAGGAGCGGGTGGCGTTGCAGGCTTTCCCGGACATCATTGGCGCCTACACCGCCAAGGAATACTGCTCTTGCCGGTATGTGATGAGCAACCCGGCCGAGTATTGCCGTACCTACGTGAAGCAATACCTGCCCACCAGCGGTTTCCTGGATGACATCCAACAACGTCGAGTGACCGCCAGCGGTATGGGGCGCAGCCATACCGCCGCCTGGCTCGGTGCCCGTCAGGGTTGCCGGCTATTGCCATAATCATGCTGGTTGTGTGGCGAGGGAGCGTGCTCCCTCGCCATGAGGTTCCACCCTGTGGAACCACATTTGATTGTCCCCAAGTCTGGCTCGCGGTTATCTGACGGTGAGCCACGACAGTGCCTTGCTACGTCGTGAAATGCTCCGAAAAAAAGAACGGGAATACACCCGGCCCTGAGGAGATACGCCATGACTCGACACCAGCACATCTTTGCCTGGCTTAACGACGTCGCCAGCGACCTGCACGCGGTCCGCCAGGACATTCACGCCCACCCGGAGCTCGGCTTCGAAGAAAACCGCACTGCGGCACTGGTGGCCCGATCCCTCGAAGAGTGGGGCTATGACGTGCATACCGGTGTCGGTAAAACCGGTGTGGTCGGTGTGCTGCGCAATGGCAGCAGCTCGCGCAAGCTGGGCCTGCGGGCTGACATGGATGCCTTGCCGATCATCGAAAACACGGGTGTTGCCTACAGCAGTCGCCACAGCGGTTGCATGCACGCTTGCGGACATGACGGGCATACCACGATGCTCTTGGGCGCTGCGCGTTATCTGGCGGCGACGCGTCAGTTCGATGGCACCCTGACGCTGATTTTCCAACCCGCGGAAGAGGGCCAGGGCGGCGCCGAGGCGATGCTTGCCGACGGTTTGCTGGAGCGCTTTCCCTGTGATGCGCTGTTCGGTATGCACAACATGCCGGGGCTGCCGGCCGGGCACCTGGGATTTCGCGTAGGGCCGATGATGGCTTCTCAGGACTTGCTCACAGTGACGATCGAAGGCGTCGGCGGCCACGGCTCGATGCCGCACCTGGCCGTCGACCCTCTGGTGGCTGCATCCAGTGTGGTCATGGCGTTGCAAACGGTGGTGGCGCGCAATATCGATGCGCAGCAGGCGGCGGTGGTCACCGTCGGTGCGTTGCAATCGGGGCAAGCGGCCAACGTGATTCCACAACAGGCAATTCTGCGCCTGAGTCTGCGGGCCTTGAACGCACCGGTTCGCGAGCAAATGCTGGATCGAGTGCGGGCGATCATCCTTGCTCAGGCTGAAAGTTATGGCTGCACTGCGCAGATCGAACATCGGCCGGCCTATCCGGTATTGGTCAACAGCCTGGAAGAAACCGAGTTCGCCCGCCAGGTCGGGGTGGCGCTGATCGGAGCCGAGGCGGTTGATGGCAATACCCCAAAACTGATGGGCAGCGAGGACTTCGCCTGGATGCTGCAACGCTGTCCCGGCAGCTACCTGTTTATCGGCAACGGACTGGCGCGGCCGATGGTTCACAACCCAGGCTACGACTTCAACGACGACATTCTCCTGACGGGCGCGGCGTATTGGGGCGCACTGACCGAGAGCTGGCTCAAGCCAGCCTGATTTCCCTCTGTCTTCTGCCGCTGGATCGGGTGCAGTCGAGCTGCGTCCGCTTTTTCCCGAACAGGTTAATGGAGAGTTCCCATGCACATTTCCAAACCCGGTGTTTCACGCACCTGTCAGGTGGTCGCCGCCGTGATCGGCAATGCACTGGAATGGTATGACTTCATCGTTTACGGCTTTCTCGCCAGCATCATCGCCCGGCAGTTTTTCCCCTCCGAGGATGACTACGCTTCGCTGCTGATGGCGTTGGCGACTTTCGGTGTGGGTTTTTTCATGCGCCCGGTGGGCGGCATCCTGCTGGGTATGTATTCGGACCGCAAAGGGCGTAAGGCGGCCATGCAACTGATCATCCAACTGATGACGGTTTCCATCGCGCTGATTGCCTTCGCGCCGAACTACGCGGCCATCGGCATGGGCGCACCGCTGATGATCGTGGTGGCGCGAATGCTTCAGGGTTTTGCCACCGGTGGCGAGTACGCCAGCGCCACGGCTTTTCTGGTGGAAAGTGCACCCGCGAACAAAAAAGGTTTGTACGGTTCCTGGCAACTGGTCGGGCAATGCCTGGCGGTGTTTTGCGGCGCGGCAATGGTGGCGCTGGTGACTCATCTGTTCACGCCTGAAGCGCTCGACAGTTGGGGCTGGCGGCTGCCGTTCATCCTCGGCTTGCTGATCGGTCCGGTGGGGTTGTGGATCCGTAAACACATGGAAGATCCAGAAGCGTTTATCGAGGCGCGTAAGAACGTGCGTGGGCCGAGCCCGACGCTGCTGGAGGTGGTTCGTGATTATCGACGGAGCATTCTGGTGTCCATGGGTCTGGCCTGCGGTGCCACGGTGTCTTTCTATGTGGTGCTGGTGAACATGCCGACGTTTGCCCACAAGAACCTCGGTTTGCCGCTGGACCAGGTACTGCTGGTGCAGATGCTCGCGGTGGCGTTGATGACTATTGTGATTCCGTTGTCCGGCGCGTTGTCGGATCGGCTTGGGCGACGTCCGGTATTAATGGCCTTCACCCTGGCATTTTTTGTGATGGTCTATCCGCTGTATGTCTGGGTGGCAGCAGCGCCTTCGGTGGAACGCTTGTTGGTGATGCAACTGCTGTTGTGCAGCGCCATCGGCGGCTTTTTCGGCCCGGCGCCTACCGCGTTGGCCGAGCAGTTTCCGATTGAGGTGCGCTCCACAGGTGTCTCTATTGCCTACAACGTGGCGGTCATGGTGTTTGGTGGTTTTGCGCCGCTGATTGTGACCTGGCTCAGTAAGGTAATGGATACCCCCGTTGCGCCGGCATTTTATGTGCTGTTCGCCTGCTTGCTGACATTGCTGGGCACTTATTGCATGCATGAAGCTGTGCGGGAAAAGAAATCTGCCGCACTGCCACTTTCCAATGGGGTGAAGCCCTGATGAATCCTGCTGAGCACCGGTGCCCCTGGCACAACCCGATCGTTGAACTGGATGCTAACGAGTTGTCGCGGGCGATCCATGCCCGACAGGTTTCCTGTCGCGAGGTGATGCTGGCTTATCTGGCACAGATCGAGCGCTTCAACCCGCAGGTCAATGCGTTGGTCTCGTTACGTCCAAGTGAGGTGCTGCTGGCCGAGGCGGATGAGCGCGACAGGCAACTGGACAAGGGGCAGTCCCAGGGCTGGATGCATGGCATGCCCCAGGCGATCAAGGACCTGGCGGCCACCGCCGGCCTGCGCACGACCATGGGTTCGCCGTTGTTCGCCGAGCAGATTCCGCAACACGACGCCATCAGTGTGGCGCGAGTCAGGGACTGCGGGGCGATCATCATCGGCAAGAGCAACGTCCCCGAATTCGGCCTCGGCTCGCAGACCTACAACAGCCTGTTTGGCACCACCGGCAATGCCTACGACCCGCGACTGATTGCCGGTGGCAGCAGCGGCGGGGCGGCGGTGGCCCTGGCCTTACGCATGCTGCCGGTGGCCGATGGCAGTGACATGATGGGCTCGTTGCGCAACCCGGCGGCGTTCAACAATGTGTTCGGATTTCGACCTTCCCAAGGGCGGGTTCCTCACGGGCCGGCCCCCGAGGTATTTGTTCAGCAGTTGGCCACCGAAGGGCCGATGGGCCGCAGTGTCGCTGATGTCGCTCGGTTGTTGAGCACTCAGGCCGGCTTCGACTCGCGGGTGCCATTGTCGCTGAAGGAGGATCCGAGGGTTTTTGCCGAACCGCTTGAGCGTGATTTCAGCGGGGCGCGGCTAGGCTGGTTGGGCGATTACAAGGGTTACTTGCCAATGGAGAGCGGGGTGTTGAGCCTGTGCGAATCCGCACTGGCCGACTTCGCTGAGTTGGGCTGCGAGGTCCAACCCTGCCAGCCTGACTTTTCCATGGAGCGGTTATGGCAAACCTGGCTGGTGCATCGGCATTGGTTGGTTCAGGGAGCCCTCGGGACGCTTTACGCCGATCCGCAGAAGCGCCGCTTGCTCAAGCCAGAGGCTCAATGGGAAGTCGAGGGCGGTTTGAGACTGAGTGCGGCTGATGTCTATCAGGCCTCTCAGAGTCGTAGCGAGTGGTATCGCGCCTTGAGCCGGCTGTTCGAACGTTACGATTTTCTGCTGCTGCCGACCGCCCAAGTGTTCCCTTTCGATGCACAACAGCACTGGCCGCGCGTCGTCGAGGGGCGAGCAATGGACACGTATCACCGCTGGATGGAGGTGGTGATCGGGCCGACATTGGCGGGCTTGCCGAGTATCAGCGTGCCGGTGGGTTTCAACCCGGCCGGGTTGCCGATGGGCCTGCAAATCATTGGTCCGGCCCAGGCTGATCGGGCCGTCCTGCAATTGGCCTATGCTCATGAACAACTGACTCGGTGGGTCAAACGTCAGCCGCCCACCTGCTTGCTGCGGTCATAACAACTCTGTCGATCAGTCAGCGGGCCCGCATCTTGCTGCGTAAAGCGATCATCCATCCGGTATCAGGGAGGTCGGAACATGGACAGCAAGGCAGAAACCGGCGGTGTGCGTTCAGTCGAACGGGCCTTGGCGATCGTCGAGCTCTTGGGGCTGCATCAGGAGCTGGGCCTGGAAGAACTGCATTACCTGACGGCGCTGCCCAAGGCCACGGTATCTCGGATGCTGCTGACCCTGCAGGAGCAGGGCTGGATCTATCGGGGTCTGAGCGACCGACGCTATCGGTTGTGTTCCAGGCGTCTGTTCGGCGACAGCCAGCAGCGTTTCAAACGCCATTTGGTGGAGAGTGCGGCACCCTGGCTGCTGGCGTTGAGTGAGCGCACGGGGTTGGTTGCCGATTTGTCGAGCTTCGATGGCGAGCGTCTGGAGGTCATGGAGAGTTCGATCCCCACGGTGCTGCGCAAGCGCTATCCAAACAACTGCCAGATCGTCGGGCAGCATGCCAGTCTGTTTCATTCGGCGATGGGCAAGGCCTGCCTGGCCGAGCTTGATTGCAGCGAGGTAGAGCGCCTGGCCGGCCGTGATCAAGTGGCGCTGGAGGATCAGTACCGTGCGTGCGAACAGTCCCAGCATCAAGGCTTCGGTCAACGCACGGAAGGCTATTGGGAATACCCGGTGCGCCTTCCTTTTTTGATCCGTGCAGTGGCCCTGCCAGTTCGTGCCAATGGCCGGCTGGTCGGCAGTATGGCTTTGCATTGGCCGATGGATCAGGCGCCGGTGGAGCGGGTGTTGAGTCTGCATCTGGCGAGTCTGGCCAACACCATTCGTGATGTGCAGCATGCGTTGGCATGAGGGTGCTTTCGCAGCGCTGTGTGGCTAGGGGTAATCCCCCTCGCCACCGGGGTTGTGCTGGACTCGGTATTCGCTTGAACTGCTAGCTCGCAGTCCCTTGCAAGCAATGGACGGTTTGCAACGGCCCCAAGGACAGCTAAGGTTCGGCTCAGGTTTATTTGCCCATGAGTTGTTATGCCCAACGCTTCGCTGTTCAAACTGTGCGCCTTCCTGCTGACGCTCTGTGCGGCTTTGCCCGCCCACGCTAGTTGGTATCTGGATGGCGAGTCTTCACGGCTGTCCTTTATCACCACCAAGAACGCCCATATCTCTGAAGTTCAGCGCTTTCTGGTGCTGCACGGCAAGATCAATCTCAAGGGCATGGCGCACGTGGAGGTCGAGCTGGAGTCGGTCAATAGCGGGATTCCACTGCGCGATGAGCGCATGCGCAAAGATCTGTTCGAGATCAAGACTTTCCCGCAGGCGCTGATCACGGCACAAATCAATCTACAGCCCATCAAGGATCTGGCCCCCGGCGCACAGCTCGAACTGCGGCTGCCACTGACGGTAAAACTCCACGGCAAAGAGCAGAACTACAACGCTGAGCTGCTGGCCACAAGGCTTGATGACCGGCGTTTTCAGGTGGTCACCCTTGAGCCGCTGGTGCTCAATGCCGAAGACTTTGATTTGGCGCCAGGCCTGACCACGTTACGCAACGCCGCCGGTTTGTCGGCGATCAGTCTCTCGGTGCCGGTGGGTGCGGTGCTGATTTTTACGGCGCGCTGACATGAGCGGCGCAGTATTCCCATGGCGCGAAGGCAACCGCTTCGAACTGCTGATCGACGGGCCGAGTTTCTTCCCACGCATGTTGGTGGCAATTGCCCGGGCCGAGCGTCAGGTGGAGCTTGAGTTGTACCTGGTGGAGGCCGGTGCCTGCGCCGAAGCGATGGTCCAGGCGCTGGTGCAGGCGGCCGAGCGCGGTGTTCACGTGCGCTGCCTGTTCGATGACTACGGCAGCCTGGCCTTCACCTTGAGTTTGCGTAGCCGATTGATCGATGCCGGTGTCGAGCTGCGTTTCTACAATCGATTGAGCTGGCGGCATTGGGTGCGCAACTTTTACCGCGATCACCGCAAGCTGCTGTTGGTCGATCAACGTCTGGCGGTGGTCGGCGGCACGGGTGTCACCGATGAGTTCTGGACCCCTGGCGAGGACACCAGCGAATGGCATGAAGTGATGGTGGAAATCGCCGGCCCGCTGGTGCTCGACTGGCAGATGCTGTTCGACCGGCAATGGATCGCCAACCGTCATCGCAGGGCCTGGAAGCCTGCCTCGAACTTCGGCTTGCAACGGCTGCCTCAGGTACCCGCGATAGGCCCGGGCATGGGCCGGGTGGCTTATGCCGACGCCCGTCAGCATCGGGATATCCTGCAATCGCTGACTCGCGCTTTGAACAGCGGGCAGCGGCGCATCTGGTTGGCAACGCCGTACTTCCTGCCGACCTGGAAAGTCCGTCGTTCGTTACGCAGAGCCGCAGCGCGCGGCATCGATGTGCGTTTGCTGCTCACCGGGCCGCGCACCGATCACCCGTCAGTGCGTTACGCCGGGCATCGCTACTACCCGCGTCTGCTCAAGGCCGGCGTGAAGATCTTCGAGTATCAGCCGTGCTTTCTGCACCTGAAAATGGTGCTGATCGATGACTGGGTGAGCATCGGTTCGTGCAACTTCGATCACTGGACTCTGCGCTTCAATCTGGAAGCCAATCTGGAGGCGCTCGATCTTGACCTGACACGCGCTGTGGCGGCTAGTTTTGAGGCGGACTTTGCCCAAAGCCAGGTGGTCAGCCTTGAAGCGTGGAGAACCCGGCCGCTGTGGCGACGGGTCAAACAGCGGGTTTGGGGGTGGGTGGATCGGCTAGTAGTGAATCTGCTGGATCGGCGGGGGTGAAGTGCTGAAAGTAAGGGCGACGCAGAACCCGTAGCAGCTGCCGAAGGCTGCGTTCGAGTGCGCAGCGCTCGCAATCCAGACGGCTCATCATCCAGGTTGAATCGCGTCGTCAGGTTTTACGACCGCTGCGCTGCCGAACGCAGCCTTCGGCAGCGGCTACGTAAAGCGGGCCGACCTTCAATTCGGGTCAGCCCCTTATGCTTACAACAACTCAAAACTCTGCTGTTTCACGTCCTGGGAATCCAGGCCGATCTGCACGTTGAACATGCCCGGTTCAGCAGCGTACTTAAGCTGGGTGTTGTAGAACTTCAAGTCGTTCTCTTCGATGCTGAAGTGCACGACTTTCTCTTCGCCGGCCTTGAGCATCACCTTCTGGAAGTTTTTCAGCTCCTTGACCGGGCGGATCATGGAACCGGTGACATCCTGAATGTACAGCTGCACCACGGTTTCACCATCGCGCTTGCCGGTGTTTCTAACTTTCACGCTGGCGTCTATTTTGCCGGTCTTGTTCAGCGTGGTGGCCGACAGCGCCATGTCGGACAGGCTGAAGTCGGTGTAGCTCAAGCCGTAGCCGAACGGGTACAGGGGACCAGTGGTGTCGTCGAAGTACTGTGAGGTGTAGTTACCCGGCTTGCCCGGGGTGAACGGCCGGCCGATGCTCAAGTGGTTGTAGTAGGTCGGAATCTGCCCAACCGAACGCGGGAAGCTGATCGGCAATTTGCCGGACGGGTTGTAGTCGCCGAACAGCACGTCGGCAATCGCGTTGCCGCCTTCGGTGCCGGCGAACCAGGTTTCGAGAATCGCGTCAGCCTGCTCCTTCTCGTTGAGAATCGACAGCGGACGGCCGTTCATCAACACCAGCACCAGCGGTTTGCCGGTAGCTTTGAGGGCCTTGATCAGCTCGCGCTGGTTGGCCGGGATATTCAGGTCGGTGCGGCTCGAAGACTCGTGAGACATGCCGCGGGACTCGCCGACTGCAGCCACGACCACATCGGCCTGCTGCGCGGCTTTGACCGCTTCATCAATCATCACCGCTGCCGAGCGCGGGTCGTCGACGATTTCCGGGTTGTCGAAGTTGAGGAAGTTCAAGTAGTCGAAGACTTTCTTGTCGTCGGTGATGTTCGCGCCTCGGGCGTAGATCAGCGTTGACTGATCGCCGAGTGCCCGGGTCATGCCGTCGAGCAGGGTGACCGACTGGGCCGGTACGCCGGCGGCGGCCCAACTGCCCATCATGTCGATCGGGGCTTTGGCCAGCGGGCCGACCAGAGCGATTTTGGCAGTCTTTTTCAGCGGCAGGGTTTCACCCTGGTTTTTCAGCAGTACCAGACTGCGGCGGGCCACGTCGCGGGCTTCGCTACGGTGCAGGCGGCTTTCGGCATTGGTGTCGGCCGGATCATCCTCGGCTTTGCCGATACGCAGGTAGGGGTCTTTGAACAGGCCCATGTCGTATTTGGCGCCCAACACTTCACGCACGGCGTTATCGATATCGCTCTGGGCAATCTCCCCGGACTTCAACAGCCCCGGCAGTTCCTGGCCATACAAGGTGTCGTTCATGCTCATGTCGATGCCAGCCTTGATCGCCAGCTTGGCGGCCTCGCGGCCGTCTTTGGCAACGCCATGCTTGATCAGCTCGAAAATCGCCCCGTGGTCACTGACTGCCAGGCCCTTGAAGCCCCACTCTTTGCGCAGCAGGTCCTGCATCAGCCATATGTTGGCGGTGGCCGGCACGCCGTTGATCGAGTTCAAGGCAACCATTACCCCGCCCGCACCGGCATCGATGGCGGCGCGATAAGGCGGCAGGTAGTCCTGGTACATTTTGACCGGGCTCATGTCCACGGTGTTGTAGTCGCGACCGCCCTCGACCGCGCCATACAAGGCAAAGTGTTTGACGCTGGACATGATGCTGTCCGGCGCACTCGGAGTGGCGCCCTGGAAGGCCTTGACCATCACCTTGGCGATCCGCGAGACCAGATAAGTGTCTTCACCGAAGCCTTCGGAGGTGCGGCCCCAGCGTGGGTCGCGGGAGATGTCGACCATCGGCGCGAAGGTGATGTCGAGGCCGTCGGCACTGGCTTCTTTGGCGGCGATGCGCCCGCTCAGGCCAATCGCGTCCATGTCCCAGCTTGAGGCCAAGGCCAGGCTGATCGGGAAAATCGTCCGGTGACCGTGGATCACGTCATAGGCGAAGAACATCGGGATCTTCAACCGACTGCGCATGGCAGCGTCCTGCATCGGACGGTTTTCCGGGCGGGTAATCGAGTTGAACGTACCGCCGATGCGCCCGGCAGCGATTTCCTTGCGGATCATCTCGCGGGGCATTTCCGGGCCGATGCTGATCAGGCGCAATTGGCCGATCTTTTCATCGAGGGTCATCTGCTTCATCAGGTTGGCGATGAAGGCGTCCTTGTTCTGAATGGGTGCGGGCTTTGTGTCGGCCAAGACAGAGTGACTGGCCAGACTGATAACAAGGCCCAGCAAACACAACTTCTTCATGAATATTATTCTCGCAGGCTTATAAGCAGTCGCTGTTGAAACGCGCTGAATAGCCAAAATTTAGGGAGCGACTATTGTTGTTCGGACAAATGCAGCACACTTCTGAAGCTTTTTCGCACTGGGCATCTTTTAGCCGATTGGCTCGATGCAATCCAGTAGTGGCGGCAGATTATGCCCCAAGAGCTCGATTTAAAGGGTCGCAGGTTCCATTTCATAGGGTTGTATAAGGGAGAGTCACCAACATGAACGGACAACAGCGCTATCGCTCGGGCTGGCAAATCACGGTATTGATGCTGTTGAGCACATTCCTCAGCGGTTGCGGCATCAACACCATTCCGACCCTTGACGAACAGGCCAAGGCGGCCTGGTCGCAGGTGCAGAACCAATACCAGCGCCGCGCTGACCTGATCCCCAACCTGGTAGAAACGGTCAAGGGCTACGCCAAACACGAGGAGGACACCCTGACAGCGGTGGTCGAAGCCCGTGCCAAGGCCACCTCGATCCAGGTCGATGCAAGCACCCTGGACAACCCGGAAAAACTCAAGCAGTTCCAGCAGGCACAGGACCAGTTGACCGGTGCCCTTAGCCGTTTGATGGTGGTGTCCGAGCGCTATCCGGACCTCAAAGCCAACCAGAACTTTCTAGCGCTGCAATCACAACTTGAAGGCACCGAGAACCGCATCAGTGTGGCGCGTCGCGACTTTATCCTCGCCGTGCAGAAATACAACACTGAGATCCGCACCTTCCCCGGTCGCCTGTGGCACACCCTGATGTACAGCGATTTGCCTATTCGTGAGAACTTCGAGGCGACCAGCCCGGATGCCGATAAAGCTCCGCAAGTGAAGTTCTGATTCGTACGGGGCTCCCGGCTGCCGCGTACGGCTGCGTCGGGCGTTTGCAGGTAGATCACGCTATGCGTCACCACGGATGAGGTTTCAATGCGCGTGTTGAGAGTTGGCCTGGTGCTGTTGCTCTGGGTGTTTGCAGTCACGGCCCAGGCCGAGCTGAAATTTCCGGCGTTGACCGGACGGGTGGTGGACAACGCCCAAATGATCGAGCCGTCGGTGCGCGAGCAGTTGACGCAACAGCTCATGGCTCACGAACAAGCCACCGGCGAGCAATTGGTGGTGGTCACCCTGCCTGACCTGCAAGGCACCAGTATCGAAGACTTCGGTTATCAGTTGGGTCGGCACTGGGGGATCGGTCAGAAAGACAAGAACAACGGTGCGCTGCTGATCGTTGCTCGCGACGAGCGCAAACTGCGCATTGAAGTCGGTTACGGTCTGGAAGAGCGCCTGACCGATGCCCAGACGTCGGTGATCATCAATCAGGTCATCACACCCGCCTTCAAAACCGGGAGCTTCAGCAAGGGCATCAGCGATGGGGTTGCCGCAATGCTCGTGGTGTTGGGCGGTAACCCGTTGGATGAGCCTGCCAACGTAGTCGGGTCAGGAGGGGGGCGCGGCAGTGACTTTGTCGAAAGCCACCCAGGTGTATTCATCTTTTTGGTGTTGCTGTTTATCGTGACGATTTTCGTCTGCCAGATGCTCGGTATTCTTCCCAGTGGTGGTGGCCGGGGAGGCTCGGGCGGTTTCGGAGGCGGTGGCTTTGGCGGCGGCTCCGGCGGTGGGGGAGGCTTCAGTGGCGGCGGTGGTAGCTTTGGCGGCGGCGGATCGTCCGGCGGCTGGTAACTAAAATAATGAATGGGTATTTGAAGACATGGCATTACTGAGTGAACACGAACAGCGCAAGGTCGCCGAAGCGATTGCGCGGGTCGAGCAACACACCGATGCCGAACTGGTCACCGTCCTCGCTGCACGGGCCGACGACTATGCGTATATCCCGCTGCTCTGGGCCAGCCTGCTGGCGCTGATCGTGCCGGGCGTCGTGCACTACCTGTCCGGCTGGATGAACATGCATACGTTGCTGCTGGTGCAGTGGGTCAGCTTTATCATCTTCTGCCTGGTGTTCCGAATCCCGAAGATCACCACCCACTTGATCCCGCGCTCGGTACGCCATTGGCGTGCTTCGAACCTGGCGCGTCGGCAGTTCCTCGAACAGAACCTGCACCACACCGTCGGCAGCACCGGCATGCTGATCTTCGTCTGCGAGGCGGAGCGTTATGTGGAAATCCTGGTGGACGAGGGCATTTCCAAACGCCTGGACAACAAAAGCTGGGACGCAATCGTCGCCGTCTTTACCCAGCAAGTGAAACAGGGCCAGACCTTGCAGGGCTTCCTCACCTGTATCGAGGCCTGTGGTGAACTGCTCAAAGTGCATGTGCCGGTGACTCATGTGCGCAATGAATTGCCGAATCGGTTGGTGGTTCTCGGCTAGGTATCTACCCCCGGTCTTGTCCCTTTCGACGCTACAACCCCGGTGCATTGCCGGGGTCGAGGCGTGTGTCCAACATCTCTCTTTATTAATGAGTGCTCTGCACACAGGCGTTCAGCTATAGAGGGAATTTGTATCATGTCATACCGTCAATCGGACGATCCCGTCGTCTGTCAGGCTCAGCGTCATGGGGCCGATAAAAACACTCCTGTCACGCTGACAGCTAAAGAAACGCAAGCTCTGCTGTGGAGTTTTCAAGGGAAAACCTCTTGGGAGATCGCGCGGATTCAGAAGTGCACAGAAGCCACGATCAACTTTCATTTTTCCAATATCCGCCGAAAGTTCGCAGTCTGCTCGCGCAGCGCGGCAGTGCTCAAGGCCATCGAGCTGGGGATTATTTCCACGGGTGGCAACAATCGAGACGCCCATGAGCATGACTGATTCGACCTACAGCAGCATCAGCGGACTGCTACTTGGGTTGGGTGTCGCAACGACACTGCCGCCGATTGATGGCGAAGCCCTGCTTGGGGCGGCCCTTGGGGCGTGGCTGGTCACCACCACCCGGAAAAACGTCAAGGCCTGGCAGCGCATTGGCTCATTGCTGCTATCCGCGGGTGTCGGCTACCTGTTCACCCCGGTCACGTTGCCGATCGCTCCCTTCCTGACCAGCGGCGTCGCTGCGTTCTTGTGCGCGTTGATGGTCATTCCGATCAGCATCAAGGCGATGCAGTGGGTCGACGGCGCCACTCTCGGAGAGATTATCCGGCGTCTGAAGGGGGGGAGGTGAAATGGGGATCCTGATGTTCATTCTTACGCTTGTAACAGCCGCTTCTTACTTACTTAGCGCTTTCAGGCTGGCGTGCTACCAGCGCGATGAAAAACGTAATGGTTGGCATGGGTGCCTGCTGACCAGCCTGTGTGGTGTCATTTTTTGCCTTGCTGGCATCGACGTATTGTTGGCTCGTCACCCCGTCAGCCTGTGGAGCGCGCTCATCAGTGTCTTGTTTTGCGGCCTGATCATTCGCTCTGGCGGCAATGTTGTCGCGCTCTGGCGCACCGCGAAATGAGCGGGTGCCCAACCACTATGATTTTTGCGAATTGATCGAATATTGGAGTGTCGACAGAGTAGAGGCCATTTCTGCAAGTTTGAGTTCCAGATCCCGCAGGCGCTTCTTCTCTTCCAGTGCACTCTGAATGGCGAACCGATCGTCTTCGTTCAACAGCCGCCACAACGCGAGAATTGTACTTTCCCGCGTGTTGCCTTCCTGAATGACTGCCGTGGCGTTGGTTTCCACGTGCCGCAACATCGGCCCTTCGCCAAGCAATAACCAGTCAAGGGAGATGCCGCGAGTCTGCGCGATATCTATGCATATTGCGTATGGCGTGCTGTCACGACCTTTCCAGCTGCTGAGGGTTTGGGGACTGATCTGCAGCGCTGAAGATAAAGCAGCATCGGTACTTGTACCGGTGATCAGCTTTAAGCGAGTTAGAACAGCTTGTGATTTCTTGCTACGCAATTTGAGTCTCTTCCTTTTGACTTATTCGTTTTGAGTGACTAATTTATGCGTAATGAGTACTTTCTTGGGTGTTTAATCAGTCATTAACTATGAATCAGACGAGCTTAGCTTTGAAACTTCCGAATAGTAACAGGGAAAATTCCTGCAACCCTTGCGCATATCTACTACGCGCCTGCCAGCTTCACTTCCCTATGCTTGGCGAGCGTTATCCACAGGGGCGGACTGGATTGGCCAATGTTTTAAATAGTATTGCGTTTGATCAAGTTGATTGCCACCCACTAACGACCGGGAGTCAAACATGAGTACCTACAAAATGGTTTGCCCGCACTGCTTGAATCGAATGCGCATTCGAACCAGCGAAGGCAGACATATTTTCTTGCGTGTGGCGTACCTGCAATGTACGTCAGAAGCATGCGGCTGGTCAGTCCGGGCAGAGTTCGAGATGACCCATGAGCTTTCTCCGAGCGGCATGCCCAACCCAACCGTCAGGTTGCCGTGCGCAGGGCCCGATCTGCGTCGTGCAGCGCGGCCGGTAGAGGCGAGCAAGCCGCTGACGGAAAAAGAAGTGGAGTCGTCAGCATGAATGGCATTGGCGAGAGCCTGGAGCTGAGTTCGGAGCTATTGGCCACGGCCCAAGCGTTTCTGACACGTCATGAAAGCGATCACCCTAACGACGATCAAGTACTGTTCTGCCGTGCCGTGAAGCACTTGCAGGGATTGAATGTACCGCTGCATCTGGCGGAAAAATTGGTTAGCCATGCCTATGGAACGCTGAAATCCATCAACGACCGTCGGCGCCTGGACATCGCCGCCAGCTCCGAAACCGTAGCCGTGGTCACGGACCCGGCCAGCGGCCTCACCTGGGCGGTGCCGGTGGGGCTGATCGTCAAGCACATCATCAATTCCCCTACGAGTCGTCGGCTTAGACTGGTTGATCCGTAAGGTTACGGCCGCTGTCTTCGGGGCCTGGATTCCGCGATCCGGGCTCGTTGGAAAATAACCCCGTGCCCTCAAACCCTATCCCCCCTAAAATACCCGCCATTCCCGATTCACACCCCCGTACCGCCCGAGGCACTTTTTTACATGTCAGTCACCGCAACCCCCGCCAGCCTTGTGCCGGATCATCATGCGCAGTTCTTGAGTCTGCTGGACACCAGCCTTGCGCAGAACTCCTTTATCAAACTGGTATTGGCCAAGTACGTCGGGGCCGAGGCGGATCTGCAACGAGTGATCATCAAGCAACTGACCGTGAAGGAGCAGCCGTGCCTGTCCTTCGTCTATCGCTATAAGACTCGCGACATCACCAAGAACTTTTCGCTGGTCGACGGTGTGGCGGCGATTGCCGACCTGTTGCCCGAGTCGTTCAAGAATGCGCACCTGCTGTCGCTGACCGATGAAGTGCAGCTCGAATACAGCAAAAAAGGCAAAAGCTCACTGTTCAAGGGCAAGACTCAGCAGGAGCGCGAAGTGCCTTCGGCTGAGCACAACCGCGAGAAGAACCGCTTTCTGGAGTTGAGCCGACCATTCCTTGCCGATCTGGGCGTGACCAACAAGCAGCACGAGCTGATCCCGGCGATGTCGCGCAAGTGGAAGCAGATCAACAAGTTCATCGAGGTGTTCAGTCACGCCTTGACGTCCTCACCGCTGGCGCTGGATCAGCCGGTGCGGGTCGCAGACTTCGGTTCAGGCAAGGGTTACCTGACGTTCGCCATCCATGATTACTTGCGCAACACCTTGCACGCCGAAGGGCTGGTGACCGGCGTCGAGCTGCGCGAAGACATGGTGACCCTGTGCAACAACGCTGCGGCGCGGCTTGAGCATCCGGGGCTGACTTTCCAGCACGGTGACGTGCGCACCTTCACCCCGACCGCGATCGACGTGATGATCGCGCTGCATGCCTGCGATATCGCCACCGATTACGCGATCCACATGGGTATCCGCTCCGGTGCCGCGATCATCATGTGCTCGCCGTGCTGCCATAAGCAGATCCGCCTGCAAATTCAGAGCCCGGCGCTGCTCAAGCCGATGCTGCAATACGGCCTGCACATGGGCCAGCAGGCGGAAATGGTGACGGACAGTCTGCGGGCGCTGTTCCTCGAAGCCTGCGGTTACGAGACTAAGGTGTTCGAGTTCATCTCGCTGGAGCACACCAACAAGAACAAGATGATTCTTGCGATCAAGCGCGCCGAGCCGGTCGATCCGGCTCAGCTGCTGGTGAAGATTCAGGAGCTCAAAGCCTTCTACAACATCAGTGAGCACTGCCTGGAAACCCTGTTGCGGGCCGACGGGCTTCTTATTTAAAGGGCTTGAGCTTAATCCCTGATGGCAGTGTGCCTGGCTGAGCCGGGCGCACGCTGGTCTTGCGTCCGAGCATCACGGTGACGATCACACCGGCGGCGAACAGCCAGGTGATCGGTTCAATGTGCTCGCCGAAGAACAGCGCCGAAAAGGCGATGGTGAAGAAGATCTGCAGCAACTGGATCTGGCTGACCCGGGCGATGCCGGCCATGGCCAGCCCGGTATACCAGGCGAAAAAGCCGATGAACTGCGAGAACAGCGACACATAACCGAACGCCCACCAGGTCTTGCTGGAAATTTCCCCCTGATGTTGCAGCGCCAGATAGGCCACCGGCCCGATCAGCAGCGGCGTCGATAGCACCAGCGCCCAGCAAATCACCTGCCAGCCGCCCATCTCCTTGGCCAACCGGCCACCTTCGGCATAACCCAAACCACCGATGGCAATCGCCCCGAGCATCAGCAAATCACCCGCCTGGATACTGCCTGCACCGCTGATCAAGGCATAGGCCAGAACCAGTGCACTGCCCAGCGCCGCACAGGCCCAGAAGGCTTTCGACGGTCGTTCATGGGACAACCACGCGGCATACAGCGCCACGCACAGCGGCTGCAAACCGTTGACCAGCGCGCCATGGGACGCCGGTAATGTCTGCATTGCCCAGGCCGAGAGCACCGGGAACCCTAGAATCACCCCGGCGATCACCAGGCTCAGGCCTTTGATCTGCTTCCAGGTCGGCCATTTTTCCCGACGCCAGAGCAACAACAGCGCTGCCGGAATCGCTGCAAACAGCGCGCGACCGAGGCCGTTGAGCAGCGGATGGATTTCCTGCACGACGATCCGTGTGAAGGGCAGGGTCAGGCTGAAGATAATGACGCCGAGCAGGCCCAGGGCCATGCCGGTGTTTTCGCGCGAAGACATAACGGGAACCAGAATCAGGGGTGATTGGACGTGACTTCATCTAGCCACAAACCGCGCAGGCTGCGGTGTTACAGCTAGGCGCAGAGTTATCCGTACAGTTTGAGGATGCTTTCGCGAGCAGGCTCGCTCCCACATTGAAATGCGTTCCCCTGTGGGAGCGAGCCTGCTCGCGATGAACGATAACGCCGTAGTAGCTGGTTATTACCCGACCCTGCGGATTAGGACTACCTTGGATACTACTGCACGCCCACGTATTTCCCTGAGGAGTCATTCCCATGGCCGCTAAAAAAATTCTGATGTTGGTCGGTGATTACGTCGAAGACTATGAGGTGATGGTGCCGTTTCAGGCGCTGCTGATGGTCGGCCACACCGTGCATGCAGTGTGTCCGGATAAAACCGCCGGGCAAACGGTACGCACCGCAATCCACGATTTCGAAGGCGATCAGACGTACAGCGAAAAACCGGGCCACCTGTTTGCGCTGAATTTCGACTTCGCCAAGGTCGATGCGGCGGATTACGACGCACTGCTGGTTCCCGGCGGTCGCGCTCCGGAATACCTGCGTTTGAACGAAAAAGTCCTGCAGCTGGTGCAAGCCTTCGACAAGGCCGGCAAACCGATTGCGGCGGTCTGCCATGGTGCGCAATTGCTGGCGGCGGCTGGCATTCTTGAAGGTCGTGAGTGCAGCGCCTACCCGGCCTGCGCCCCGGAAGTACGCCTGGCCGGCGGTACGTTCATCGATATCCCGGTGACCGAAGGCCACGTTCAGGGCAATCTGGCGACGGCTCCGGCCTGGCCTGCGCATCCAAGCTGGTTGGCGGGTTTCCTCGGTTTGCTGGGTACCAGGATCACGCTGTAGGAGACACATCGCATGTGCGAGCTCTACGTCAAAGCCGACCCGATTCTCTACGAGTCACGCTCCCGCTCGCTACGCATCTGCGGGGTGGTAACCACCTTGCGTCTGGAAAACCAGTTCTGGGACATCCTCAGCGAGATCGCCGAGGTCGACGGCATGACCACCAATCAACTGATCGCCAAACTGTATGAAGAGGTGATGGATTATCGCGGGGAAGTGGTGAATTTCGCCTCATTCCTGCGGGTCAGTTGCACGCGCTATCTGACCCAGAGGCGTGCGGTGACGCCAGAGTTGAGCGTGGTGCGTTCGGCGGTGAAGTAGAGCGTGCAGAGAATAATCCCCGTAGCAGTTGCCGAAGGCTACGTTCGGCTGCAAGCAGTCGTAAATCTGCAATCGCGGTCCCTCAGAATCACCGCGTTGACCGAATGACGACTGCTTCGCAGCCGAACGCAGGCTCCGCCAGCTGCTACAGGGAGCGCGTTTGGCCTACAGAAAAACCCCTTGGAAATCCGGTCGCGATATTGGCTAAACGCTGGGCGCGGTCTTTACTCTGATGGCGCAGCAAGCCTTATCAATCGGCAGGAGTAATAGCATGTCTGGATGGTATGAGTTGAGCAAAAGCAGTAATGGTCAGTTCCGCTTTGTGCTTAAAGCGGCCAACGCCGAAACCATTCTCACCAGCGAGCTGTACACCACCCACAATGCTGCCGAGAGCGGCATCGCCTCGGTTCAGGTCAATAGTCCGCTGGATGAACGCTACGAGAAAAAAACCACCAAGGATGGTCATCCGTACTTCAACCTCAAGGCTGCCAATCATCAGATCATTGGTAGCAGTGAAGCGTATTCGTCTGAGTCGGCACTGCAAAAAGGCATTGCAAGCGTCAAGGCCAATGGACCGAGCACAGTGGTGAAGGACAAGACCTTGCCAGTGTTCTGATCTTTTGATCTTTGTCTCAACGCTCCACCGGCACCGAAAGCTGCGGATTGCCCAACCCATGGCTCTTGGAATCAAAAAACCGCAACGTCACATCCATCCCTTCGAACAACTTCGTGTAATGCCGCTTCTGATGCTGGATAAATGCCGCACTGCGCGGGTAGATCGAGAAGGCGATGGTCTTGAGGTTTGCCTGGCGCAGGGCGTGGACGATATGGCTGTCCTGCTCGCCGAGACTATGGCCGAAAATGCACAGCGCGCCATTGTGGGTTAGCAGCTGTTCGTAGCAGAACGACAGATAGTCCGAGCTGCGGATGGTCTTGAGCTTGTCTTGGACCGTGCCTTCGCTGATGAACAGCGGCACATCGTCCAGTGTCTTGATGGTGTTGTTGATGGCAAAACTGCCGAGCAGCGTGCCTTCAGTCGAGGTCAGCTTGCGCGCGGTGCCGTCCGAATTTCTCACCAGGTGCAGGCCGCCATGCAGGTAGAGAATGCGTGCCTTGTCCGTTTGGGTTTTGCTCAAGTCGAAATTTGAATCAGCGCCTATAAACAGGTCGGTAATGGCCTGTGAGTCATGCAGGATCGCCCAGTAATTGAGCAGGTCGTAGTTGGTGGTGAACACTGTTGGGTAGCTGCCCAGCTCTTGATTGATCTTCGCCAGGCTCGACGCCTCTACCAGGCGCCAAGGAATGTGCACCCCATGAACGGTGTTGATCAGCGCTTCCTTGATCGCGTAGTAGCGATTGCGCGGCGAAGCCGAGCTGATGGCCAGCGCCTTGTTGACTCGGCTGGTGGTCTTCAACGCGCTCAGTACTTGCTCGAAACTGCGGGTACCCATGGCCTCGAAGACGCTCAGCTCGGACTGGCTCAGGGGTTTTTCTTCGACGGTTCGGGCGTTTTCGAACAGCGAGTCATAGCCGAAGTCGTCCCACACCGCGCGGCTGGCGCCGTTACCCACCAGCAGGCCGGTGAACGAGGTGGTTGCGCGCAACGCGTTCCAGTCTTCAAGTTCGGCATCAAATTCCTGGAAATCCATCATCGCGGTTCGTCGTCTCAAGGCTGAAGGTGTGCAGGGCGCAGACTTTATCACGACCGGGTGTTGAGCCAGATCAACATACGCCTCGACTGATAGGTCGATGCCTGTAGGCATCCGCTGATTCGGTAGCGAATGAGATCGGCTAGCTGCCGCAGGTTCGGGCCGCGTTCGGACGATCTTTTGATCTTTGCCTGTGGAGCGTCAGCTCACCGCCACCATCACTTTGCCCGACGTGCCACTGAACTGAATCAACGCGACTCCGGCAATCAACAACGCCGCGCCCAGCAATCGCGGCAGCGTCAATTGCCGTTCCATCAAACCGAACAAACCCAAGTGGTCGAGCACCAGGGACGCAACAATCTGCCCGGCCAGTGCCAGCGCAATAAACCCTGACGCTCCCAGCTTGGGCAGCAGAATCAGCGCCAACGAAATAAAGCACACTCCAAACACACCTCCTGCCCACATCCACAGTGGTGCCTTGCTGATAAACCCCAGCGAAGGCAACGGCAATCGCATCATCACGATAATCGGCAGCAACACCGCGATGCTCACCAGCAGCGACGCCAGAGTCGCCCACAGCGGATGCCCGAGGCCTCGCCCGAGATTGGCGTTAATTGCGCTTTGAAAGGGCACCACAGCCCCGGCGATGGCGGCCAGCAGCAACAACCCAGTCCAATGCAATGTACTCATGATCGTTCTCCAACAGGTTTTGCTGGACTCTAAGGTATTCGTCACGCAAATTTAAATTCCAATTGCCTATCCAGAATATGCACCTGATGAATGATCTTCGGCGTATCGATCTCAACCTGTTGGTCATCCTCGACGCCTTGCTCAGCGAGCAACACGTGACCCGCGCCGCCGAGCGTCTGCACCTGAGCCAGCCGGCGGTCAGCCACGCCCTTGCGCGGCTGCGTGACATGCTGGGCGATCCATTGCTGGTGCGGGTGGGCGCAGGTCTGGTGCCGACACCGCGCGCGCTGGAGCTGGCCGCACCGCTCGCGCAAGCCTTGGCTCAGGTGCAATCGTTACTGGCGCCCAGCCAGTTCGACCCGGCCTCGGCCAAACGCACCTTCCGCCTGGCGATGTCCGACTACGGCGCGGCGATCCTGCTGCCGGGGTTGATCCGGGCATTGCGCCGGGACGCGCCGGGCATCGATCTGGTGATCAGCTACGCCAGTCGCGAAGGTATGCTCGATGGAGTGCTCAATGGTGACATCGACATGGCCGCCGGGGTCTTTCCCGACCTGCCAAACGAGCTGCGCTGCACTCCGTTGTTCGAAGAACAATTTGCTTGCCTGGTGGATCGCAGCAGCTTGCCGTCAGACGACGCTCTTGATTTGCCAACTTACCTGGCCCGCCCCCACGTCCAGCTGGAAATGCGCGGCAGCGGCACTCCGGAAATCGAGCGGGCCCTGACCGCCATTCGCTCTCGCCGCCATGTCGCCATCAGCCTGCCACACTGGAGCGTCGCCCCGGAATTCATCAGTGGCACCGACCTGATCCTCACCGTCGCTTCTCGCGGCCTGCGCAACATCGATCAGCAGGAACTGCTCGTAGTGTCACCGCCCTTCAGCATCCCTTCATTCACCTTCGACCTCGTCTGGCACAAACGCCGCAGCGGCGATCAGGCGCTGAATTGGTTGAATGGGCAGATCGAGAAAGTGGTAGGGCGCGGTTCAAGGTGAGAGGCGGTGCGGGAATGGCGGGGGCAGTTTTTTGCGTATTGATGAGCGCTTGCTGGACGGTATCCCGCAACCCGTCGGGCTTACGATAGAATCCGGCCCATTCGCCCGCCGATTGGGGCATTGTTCTTGATGAGAAACCCTTGATGACACCTTCGTTACTCTTGGCTGTACTCGCTTCCGGTTTTATCTATGGCATCACTCCGGGGCCAGGTGTGCTGGCGGTATTCGGTATCGGCGCGGCCCGGGGGCGGCGTGCCGGGGCGGGGTTTCTCTGTGGGCATCTGCTGGGTGATGTGGTCTGGTGCAGCACTGCGCTGATCGCTATCGTCGGTGCGCGGGAAATCGGCAGCACCGCGTTTGATGTATTGGGCGTGCTCAGTGGGCTCTACCTCTTTTGGCTCGGCGCTCGAGCCATTCGCGCCCGTCGCAGCAGCTCTGAAACACCTCAAGGCCCGGCACGGCAACCGTTCTGGCACGGGATCATGTTTGGCCTGACCAACCCCAAAGCCTATCCAGTGGCGGTAGCGACCTTCACTGCGTTGCTCTCCAGCCGTGTGGAGTTGTTGCACTGGTCGATGCTGCCTTGGCTGATTTTTTTGAGTTTCGTTGGCGGGATCGCCGCATACGCTATCCTCATCGCAGTGGTCGGCGCGCAGCGGGTGCGCACGGTGTACCAACGGCATGAGCTGGCGATCACCCGTATTTGCGGGGTGATGTTTATTGGCTTTGCCATCAATGCATTGCTGCACGCGGTACCAGGGTTGTTAGCGAACAAGGTTTGAGGCTGATTGCAAGGCTGCGGCAGCTAAAACAGCTCATCGGCGAAAGCCGTTGATCGGATCGATGGATTGATACTCAGCGTTTTATTTTTTACGGACAGTATCGATTCCTGATGGCAACCAAGAACTCCGCGCCGCTGGCGAGCTACATCGACCTGTTGTTGGACGCCGTGTGTGCGGTCGATGCCCAAGGTCGCTTCGTGTTTGTCAGCGCTGCTTGCGAGCGTATTTTTGGCTATACGCCTGATGAGCTGATCGGCCAGCAGATGATCAATATGGTCCATCCCGCCGATCGTGCCCGGACCTTGCAAGCTGCCCGGGAAATTATGAATGGCCAACCCAAGCCCAATTTCGAGAACCGCTATGTGCGCAAGGATGGGCAAGTGGCGCACATCATGTGGTCGGCGCGTTGGTCCGAGGTCGATCAACTGCGCATCGCCGTGGCCCACGACATCACCGAGCGCAAGCAGGCTGAATCCAAGCAGGCGGCGCTCTATGCGATCTCTGAGGCTGCTCATGCGGCCGAGGATTTGCTGGCGCTGTTCGAGCGCATCCACCGGATCATCGGCGAATGGCTGCCAGCGCTGAACTTCTCTGTGGCGCTGTACGACGAACAATGCGGGCAAATCAGTTTTCCCTACCATGTCGGCGACCACGAGCTATGTCCGGAGCCTGCGGGTACGACGACCGGCAGCCTGTGCGCCGAAGTGATTCGAAATGGCCAACCGATATTGCTGACCCCCGGTAACTATGGCCCGTTGCCCGAGTTTGTGGGGTTGATCAACGCCCCGGATTCACCCTGCTGGCTCGGGGTGCCGCTCAACTCACAGAAGGGCACCATCGGTGCGCTGATTGTAAAAAGCACGCCGGGTGGCGAGCGCTACACCGAACAAGACAAAGAGCTGCTGCAATACGTGTGCGTTCAGGTCGCGGCGGCCATTGAGCGCAAGCAACTGCATGCCCGGCTGCAGTACATGGCCCAGTACGACCAGTTGACCCATCTGCCCAACCGGGAGTTGCTCCACGAACGGGTGAAAGCAGCGTTGTTGGGCGCTCAAAAAGAGTCTGGGCGAATGGCGTTGCTGTATGTCGACCTGGACAAATTCAAGCAGGTCAACGACACCTACGGGCACGCTGTTGGCGACCTGCTGCTGCAAGCCGTCGCCAATCGGCTCAAAGGCTGTGTACGTGAAACCGACACCGTGGCACGTATCGGCGGCGATGAGTTTGTGGTCCTGCTCGAAAGTGTTCAGGCGCCGGAAGACGCCACCACCGTGGCCAATAAGATCTGTCACGTCCTTAATCAGCCGCTGCGTCTGGACGGTCACAGCCTGAGCATCTTGCCGAGCATCGGTATTGCGCTCTATCCCGAACACGGCAGTGAAGAAAAGCAGCTGTTCAAACACGCCGATGAGGCGATGTATACGGTCAAGTGGGCGCAGCGAATACACGCCTGAGCTCAATCAATTGGCGGAGCCTGTCACTGGCGCCTTTTAATCAGAAAACCCGATCACCGATCGGGTTTTCGTGTCTTTATCGGCACCGCTCGTCGCGGCAGGTGCAACTTTTTTAAACCTTTGCGGCCGAAAAAATTCAGATCCTATGCGGGCATCGCTCGCCACAAACATTCAACAAGAGGAAGAGAATCATGCCTACCTCAAAAAACCCGAACATGGGACACGCCCCTAACGACCGCACCAAGGCCTCTGAAGCCGGTCGTAAAGGTGGAAAAACCACCACCACGACCGTCGATAAAGACCCTGCCAAAGCTGAAACCGGTCGCAAAGGTGGCCAGCATGGTCATGGTAGTGGACGCAGCTAGTCATTGATTGAGAGGCGGGGGCGCAAGCTCCCGCTTGAATTGTCATTTTAAGGAGGGCGCGACCAATGAGTCGGATGGCCACCCGATTACGCACCGTCAGTTTCGCCATGCTGCTCGGTCTTGGCGCCAGCAGTGCCTTTGCACAATCGCCTGCCGAATTCATTAACGACGCCTCCGCCAAAGGCATCGCCGATATCGAAATCAGTCGCCTGGCCCACCAGAAAACCTCCTCAAAAGAGGTCAAGGACTACACGATCCAGGTCATCAATGACCGCACCACGGCCAATCAGCATTTGGCCAAAATCGCCAAGAAACTCGAGCTGCCGGTCGCTGACAGAGAAGAGGTGGTGAGCAAGGCCAAAACGCTGATGCCTGATGTACAGGACGGCGACGCCTTCGACGCGGCCTATGCCGCCAGCCAGGTCAAAGCCACTGAAGAGGCGATCCAACAGATTCAACAGCAAGCGCAGACTTCTGAGGTTCCTGAGCTTAAAGCCTTCGCCGAAGAAACTTTGCCCAAACTCGAAAACCATCTGCAAATGGCCAGGGCGTTGCAGGTCAGCCGCCAGCCAACCCGGATGGATGGCTGATAAAAGCACCGCCGGGCGCAAAACCTGTGACGAGGGGGGTTCTAATGCCTGTTAGTTAAGCACTGGACGCCCCCCCAAAAAGATCTGGCATGCGCCGAAAGTCTCCGGTTTACGTCGAAGTACTGCGTGTTTCTTAACTAGACAGCTTCACCTCAACCACCCAACTGAAGTAACCCATCGCTTCGCAACGCGTGTTAACCACCACAAAACTCAGCTCGCACTTCTCCACACCGGGGGCTAGCTGCTTGCATTGCCAGTAATGGTCATCAGCCTTCTGACTGACCGGTTGGGTTGGATTCTCAGGGTTGGGCGCAGGCAAGGTCAGGCCACTGTGGACAATCAGCTGCGGGGGCGAAAGCACGCCGGCATCGCCGACTGTAACGTCGTAAAACACCACGCTGTGTTCAGCCTGCAGACCGACGGTGCGGCCGCGGATGTGAAAGGTTTTTCCGTTGGTCGCGGTCAGTGTAATAAGGCTGTCATTTTTTACGGATTTTTTTGTTTGAGTACCACCTGTAACGAAGATGAGTCCGTCGTCAATCAGTGTCGGGCTGTCCGGTTCAAGGCTGGGTTGTGGATAGCGTGACAGCAAGGTTTCAGCGTCGACGATGAGCAATAAATTATTGGCGGGTTCGGTATTTTTTGAAGGAGGGAGGAGCGTGTCTGTGGACATCACGGATTCCTTTCATGATGTAGACGGATTGCGACAGCCGCCCCGGCTCAAGCACGACATCCAGTTCCAGTGGGGGCGGAAGCGAGATCGGAAAGCCCCTTGTCGCCAAGGGGCCGCCTACGTCAGTTACGGATGGTAATGAACGGATCCCACGAGCAGCAGCCAACGATCTGGCAGTCGCGATCCACGATCAGGAAGTGGAAATGGTACGTCACGCTGCCGGTGGAGAGGGTTTCCGAAGACCAGTAATGGTTATCGACTTTCTGGCAGCTGGGCACAGACGGGTTGCTGGTATTGGGGACTGCAACGCAGGCGGTAGCCTTGCGCGGCGTGGGTGTCGAGATCAGGTCATTGCCCTGGTTGCCGACGAACTTGTAGAAAATCACTGCGGTTTCGAAGCTCTGCGACAGGCTGGTTTCGCGCCAGCGAATCAGATCGCCGACCTGGGCTTTCAGATTGAGCTCGCCGCCAGCCTGGCCACTGATCACGTTGTTCTGGTTGGTGACCATGTACACATGATTGACATCGATAAGCGTAGGCGAGGCGGGGTTTTTACTGATGTTCGGGTAGTTTTTCAGAATGGTTTCAGTATCGATAGAGACCAACACATCCGTGACTCTAGACATCGTAAAGCTCCTTTTCATAGTGAATGCCTGGCATCAACCAGACACGACAGCACAAACTCCATTGCGGCTGTTGTAATTACACAAAACTATCGGGACCCACCTAACACAGGGTACGAGCTGGCCTGGCTCCTTGCCTTTAACGTGACGGTCCGAGTTCCTTCCAACAGGCCGCGGTTGGACTATAGATCTGAAAGGATGGCTGTCAAAACAAACGGCAATTAGCTAGACGAATGGTATGGTTGGTGAACAATTGGCGATAAAAAACCGGCGATCAAGGCCGGTTCTGTCTTGTTTAAATCTGCAAGAGTGCCTCGATGTCGAGCGCCGTAACCGCAACCGAGGTCTACGACGTTGAGGCCAGTCATCGGCGGCAGCATCGCCTGGAGCGCAGGCCATTCGGCGGCACCGGCCAGGCCTTCAACAGAGCGGCCGAGTTGGCTGTAGCCTGCAAAGAAGTCGGGGTTGTCGTAGATGTTTTGAGTCATCTTTTTTGGTGCTCCATTTCGCTGACGTTCAACCCTGCTGTAACACCTTGAGCGCTGCCGAGGCCAGAAATCCCGAGCGGCTTTTCTCTTCCGGGTGATGCAGCACGTATTCGTCGATACGGGTCAACAGGTAGCAGGGGAGGGTGATGTTGAGTTTTTGGGCTTTGCCAAGATACTTGGTCACATCGATATCAACCACAGCCCAGGTGCAGCCCGCGTATAGTGGATTGGCCGCGTGAACAGTGACTTTGTTGGCCTGCGGGATCGGGGCGCCGTCCTCGGCCAGAATGTCGAAGTGCCCTTCGATGGCTTCCCGTGCCATGGCCATGGCATCGTCCAGGTCATCGCCGGCCGAGAAGCAGCCAGGAATATCCGGCACTTCTACGCCCCAGGCGTGTGCGTCATCGCCCATTGAAATCGCAATTGGGTAAAGCATGTTCGTTGTCCTCCGCGGGCGCTGTGCGCCCGGCTCATCAAAGCAAGGCCTGTTTCAGAATGCTGGTGGCCGTCTTTTTCAGTAAATCCTTTTTCGGATGTGGGATCGTCACCAGTCCGGGCTTCGTTGGATGCTTGAAGTGGTGATGACGGCCTCTGACCCTTACCAGATACCAACCGTCAGCGACGATTTGGCATATCAAAAATCGGCTATTCACATCACCTCCTTGTGGTGTGTCGGTGGTTACTATACTTACTGAAAAAAATCCTATCAACACTATAACCACCGACAAATTTGATGGTTGGTGATAAGCCATAAGGGTCCAAGTGTAGAAAGGTGAGGCGCGATAGTGTGGATTGCGGGGGGCTTGGAGTGTTTCTGAATTTTTTCGGGGCTTGGCAGTGATTGCCTGAATGTCAGCCACGGCATACCTTGGCGAGCGCAGGGGCAAAGCACGTTTGTCGATGTAGCGTGTTTAACCTGAAGAGTGGTCTACCCATCAGGACAAAGAACCGAGGAGCACGCGATGAGCTGGTCTGCCAAGCAATATGTTGCTTTTGAAGATGAGCGTACGCGTCCGGCACGTGATCTGTTGGCCGCCGTACCCACGACCCAAGCCCGTTCCGTGATTGATATCGGGTGCGGCCCCGGTAATTCAACAGAGCTGCTGGCGGCGCGCTTTCCGAATGCGACGGTCCGTGGGTTGGACAGTTCGCTCGACATGATCGAAGCCGCCCGCAAGCGCTTACCGGATGTTCAGTTCGACACGGTGGCCATCGAAGGGTGGGATGAGCCTGGTCCGTTTGATGTGATTCTGGCCAACGCCGTTCTTCAATGGCTGCCTGACCACACGACCCTGCTGCCGTCTCTTGTGGCTCGGCTCGCTCCGGGTGGCAGCCTGGCCATTCAGATGCCAGACAACCTCAACGAGCCTGCCCACCGCCTGATGCGCGAAACTGCTGGCCAAGGTCCCTGGGCAGACAAACTCGCCGGCGTCGCGGGTCAGCGAACGGCGATGGCCGATGCTAGCAGCTACTACGGTGTGTTGCGTTCAAGCTGTGCCCGGGTGGATGTCTGGCGTACTACCTACCATCACCCCCTTGCAGGCGGCGCCGCTGCGGTGGTGGAGTGGTTCAAGGGCAGTGGCCTGCGGCCTTTTCTTGATCCACTCGACGAGGCTGAGCGCGAGGAGTACCTGAGGCGCTATACCGTTGCGATCGAACAGGCGTATCCCACATTGGCTGATGGTGTAGTGCTGCTGCCATTTCCACGGTTGTTTATTGTGGCGACGCGGTAAAAGCGCTCGTCCTTCCAGACTCTTTCGGCACGGGCTGTATGCGGGCCTTGAAAGCAGCACTTAAACGGCACCCACAAAAAAACCGGCCACGTGGGCCGGTTTTTTGTTTCTACGTCCCTCGTCAAAACATCGCGACGTTGGACTCAATTGAGTGGAGCGGGTGGCGGGAATCGAACCCGCGTGATCAGCTTGGGAAGCTGGAGTAATACCATTATACGACACCCGCTCAGAGCGGCTGACTTTGTACCAGATGTGGGCGAGGATTTGAAGTTTTTCTTTGGAGTATCTGTGTTTACGTGGTTTTTTCGGGGAGCGGCAGGCAGCATTCAATCGTCGACGGCGGCTGGGGTCAGCGCTGACGATCTGGGGCGCATATGAAATGAGAGACCGCGTTGCGGTCTATCGCGGGCGAGCCTCGCTCCTACAGAGATGTATTAGTTCTGTAGGGCGTGGCTTGCTCGCGATGACGTTTCATCAAATTGCGAATGCATGGTGATCCTGGACGAACTGGTAGCGCGGTCGGTTTTCGTGCTGAGCAGGTTTCAGGAATCCCATCAGGGCGTGGCGGCTGTCTCGGCAGGCGGCTTTGTGTTCCATGTCGAGAAAGTGCCCGGTGGCCTGAATGGTGCTGAAGGTGCTGTGTTGCACATGGTTGGCGAAGAGTTTGGCATCGCCGGCGGCGGTGTATTCATCCCATTCGCCGTTCATGAACAGCACCGGTACGTCGATTTTCTTGGCAACGTTGAGGTAGCACAGGCGATCGCCATTGAGCACGTCGCTGATGTGGAAGTGCATCTGCCCGTATTCGTGTTCGGCCAGGCTGCTGACGTGCCGGTAGTTGAAGCGTTTGAACAACGACGGCAGGTGTTTGCCGATGGTGCTGTTGACCAGGTTGCCGACACGGTCGCGGTCCAGGCTGCCGAGGTAGTCGACACCGCGTTCGAGGTAGTCACGCATCGGTTCGTTGATCACTGGGGAGAACGAACTGATCACAGCTTTTTCAATACGCCGTGGACGATGCGCCAAGGCGACCAATGCCGCTGCGCCGCCCCAGGAGAATGACAGCACGTGTTCGGCGGCGAAGTGGTCGATCAGCTCCAGGAGAATCTGCCCCTCAATTTCCTTGGTGAGCATTTTCTCGTGCAGGTTGTGGGCTTTGGACTTGCCCGCGTAGGGCTGGTCGTAAAGCACGACGTTGAATTGCGGATGAAGGTTTTTCACAGTCTGAGCAAAGGACGCAGTGGTGGCCATTGAGCCGTTGACCAGAATGATGGTCTTCTCTGCGGCATCTGCGCGATAGAACTCCGTGTAAACCCTGAACTGACCCTGTATATCCAGCACGGCGATTTCTGGCCTCATGTCATAAGACTCCTGGCAAGCGGGTATGCGCGCAATGAGATTGCACGAGCTTTGTGACAGGTAGGCATACGCCTGGAATTTTTGAGCCCATGTCGATCCGGTGAAATCAGGTCGACGGGTATTGTTATAGGCGGGCGATCTGCCGGGGGAATGCGGAGCCTGAGGGCTCACTGCCGGCAAAAGGTTTCTTAGAAGTATGGTGGTGACTCATCGGTCACATTTAGGCCGACGGCTTGATTCAAGCAGGGAGAGGCTCATCCCGCAAGTGCCGTTTGTGAATTGTTCGACAACTTCTGCTGAATGGTCGTGACTCGGCAGCGGGTTTTAGATTTGCTGGATTTCTTTAGCGGTCAGCGAACGGTACTCGCCGGATGCAAGGGTGTCGTCGAGCACCAGTGGCCCCATGCGTTCACGGTGCAGGCGCAGGACTTTGTTATTGAAGTGGCCGAACATCCGTTTCACTTGGTGATAACGGCCCTCGACGATGCTCAGCCGCGCGCTCTTTGGCCCGAGCACAAGCAGTTCGGCCGGCTGGGTGGTGAGGTCTTCGAAGGCGAAGTACAGGCCGTGGGCGAAGGTCTGCGCGTACTCGGGGCCGATATCTTGTTCGGTTTCGACGTAGTAGACCTTCGGCAGTTTGGTCTGCGGCTGGGTCAGGCGTCGCGACCAACTGCCGTCGTTTGTTATCAGCATCAGGCCGGTGGTATTGAAGTCCAGTCGTCCGGCGATGTGCAGTTCGTGTTTGTCTGGCTCATCCATCAGGTCGAGCACGGTCGGATGCTCAGGGTCGCTGGTGGCGCTGACGCAGCCCGGTGGTTTATGCAGCATGAAGTAGCGCGGCGGTTTTCCGGCTTGCAGCACTTCATCGTCGCACTCGACGCGGCTGAACTCGCGCACATCAAAGTGAGGATCGCTGACCACTTGCCCGTCGACCTTGATCCGTCGCTCCACCAGCAGCAAGCGTACTTGTTTGCGGTTGAAGCGGGGCAGGTTGCTGAGGAAGCGGTCAACGCGCATGGATATCGTCTGATCGGAAAAGGGTCGCGCATCTTACGTGATCAGCTTGGTGGCTGCTTATAACTGCGCCTCGACTTGCGCGCAGCGCGGGCACAGGCAGGATTTGTCGCGCAGTTCGGCGGGCAGCGCTTCGAGTACCGACGGGTCGATGCTGACGCCGTAGCACCAGCAGGCGTGGTCGGCGGTTCGCGGATCGGCCAGGGCGCAGTCGTTGCGGGCGCCACAGGCCGGGCAGAAGTCAGGTTTATTCATAGCTTGATCGAGGCATTTCCACGCAGGTTCGGTTGCGGCCAGTTTGTTTCGCACGGTACATCGCATGGTCGGCGCGCGATAGCAGGCTGTGCAGCGTGTCGTCGGGTTGCAGGGTCGTGAGACCGATGCTGACAGTGATCTGCAGTGCTTGCCCTTCATAGGCATAGCGTTGTTGCTCAATCTGTTGACGGATCTTCTCGGCAATCATCTGAGCATTAGTGCTGTCGGTGTCCTTGAGCAGCACGATGAACTCTTCGCCACCCCAGCGGCAGACGATGTCTGACTGGCGCAGGCAGCTTTCCAGATTACGGGCGAAACCGGCCAGTACCTGGTCACCGGCGAGGTGCCCGTAGGTGTCGTTCAAACGCTTGAAATGGTCGAGGTCCAGCAGCAAGGCCGTCAGCGGTTTCGGTTCGCGCTGGGCTTCGTGCATGGCCTGGATCGCCAGTAGGTCGAAGCCGCGACGGTTGGGCAGGCCGGTGAGGCTGTCGAGGGTCGCCTGGGCTTCGATCTTGCGTTGGTAGCGGTTGACCACGCGGTTGAGCAGGGTCAGGACAATTAGCGTGACGATCAGGCAGATCAGCAGGTTGAGGTACAGCGACTGGCGGGCTTCACCGAAGGCGCTGTCTTCGCGTTTATCGACGAACAGGTACCAGTTCAGCTCGGGGATAAACCGCACGTTGAGGAAATGTCCCTGGCCTTGGGCCGAATACTCATAGCTGCCGCTATGGGGTTTGGGCTGTTTGGTCAGCAGGTCTTTCATGCTATCGAGTTCGCTGAGGGTCTGCCCGACCCGTGCGCCTTGTGGCCCGCCTTCGGCGCCGGTGAGCACCAGACGGCCGAAGGTGTCGACGAAGTACACGCTGCGTTGGTAGCGCTGCTGATACTTGTCGATCAGCTTGATCACCGCGTCGACGGTCAGGCCGACGCCGGCAGCGCCGATGAACTGGTCTTTGTAGTCGTAGACTTTGTAGTTGATGAAGACGGTCAGACTGTCATGGTTGGCCATGTCCAGATCGACGTTGATCTCATACGGCTCGGCCAAGTCGCGCACGCGAAAGTACCAAGCGTCACGGGACGCCTCGGCGCTGATTTTTTTCAGCACACCTTTGGCGTGGTAGTAGGTCAGGCTGCTGTTGGAGACGAAGAACGCGGTGTAGGCGTCGTAGTGGGTCATGACCTCGTTGAGGTAGCGGGTCATTTGCTCGGGGTCGTGTTCACCGGCCACCACCCAGTCACGCATAAAGGTGTCGCGGGCCATCATTGAGGAAATCAGGATCGGCCGGACCAGGTCTTTCTGGATCTCCGAGTAGACCGTGTCCGAGGTCAGCGGCAGCTCGGTATTGACGATGTTGTCGCGAATCGACGTCCGCGACGCGTAGTAACTGAGCAGCGAGGTGGCGAGGAAGCCACAGCCCAGCAGCGCGATCAGCGTGAACACCAACGAACGTTGCGAATACAGCGCAGAGCGAAGCAGCATAGCGATTCCGTTGGCAGAGACCGGGTGGGGGCATTCTAATGGCACGGCACGGAAATAACCGTTTCATTTGTGGAGGGAATGGTGGGGGCTGCGGTGCACATGCGTTGAAATTTTGGTGTCTGGAAAATCCACCCCTCACCCCAGCCCTCTCCCCAAGGGGGCGAGGGGAAAGGGAGCCGATCTTCATGCCTTTCAACGCTTGAGTTCGACCTCGAATTCCAGGTCGCAGCAGATCGACCAAACACCTCGGTCAGTCCCCTCTACCCTTTGGGGCGGTCCGGCGTTCCGGGAGGGTTAGGGTGAGGGGCGGATGCCGGATCAGACCCCGGTCTCAAGATACCGCCGCCAGCCGCCCAGATGACTAATATCCGTCGCGCCCTCCAGTCCGTAGGATTCACAGATAAACCCGCTTTCCCAACGGCCATCCGCCAACTGCACCTTGCCCAATCCCAACGGCGCGGGAATCCCGGTCAGAAACGAACCCAACTCACTGCTCGGCAACTCCCAAACCTTTACCGCAATCGGCTATTGCAAATTGTGTTGTCGAGCTCCGATCTAGAAGGCTTGGCGAAAACATTGGGAGATGTACGTGGGTTATCGTGCTTTGTTGTGGCGCTTGTTCGCACTGGGATGGGGCGATCATGGCTTTACGCCACTTGTATTTATGTAGTGCGCAATCGCACCAGATTCCGTTTTTGCTGTCAGATGTTTCGACAGCCAGCTAATTGCTGGCTGTCGCCGACCAGCGTCGCTGGTGTGTGCTCTTTCGCGGTCCAGGAGGCCGCCATGTATCGTCGACTTATTCTGATTGCTTTACTGGGTTTGTCTCTTACTGCGTGCGTGCCTTACTACGATGGAGGACCGAGCTACTACCGTTCCGAGGTCTACACCACGCCTGCTCCGGCTTATTACTACGGTGGCGGGTCCTACTATCAAGACCGCAGTCGCTACTACGCACCGTCGCCGCGTTATTACCCAGCGCCTCGGTATTACCAGTCAGCTCCACGGTATTACGAGGCTCCACGTGCGGCGTACCGGCCTTATCCAAACCGCGGTTGGGATTCCCATGATCGCCATGATGACCGTCGTGAGAGTCGTCATGAGGATCGGCATGAGGAGCGTCATGGCGACAACCGTCACGGCGACCGTGATCACGGAGACCGCGGCCACGGAGGCGACTGGAACCGCTAAGCACTACTGTTATCGAGCGGCGCATCAAGCGCCGCTTTTTTATGCCTGGGATTTCAGTAGTTGGACAAATCCGCCAGCGGATGCCGACCTTCCCAAACTTTGTGGAAATGCGCTTCGACCACCGCGTCCGGAATTGCATTGATATCGGGCCAATGCCAATGCGGCTTCTGATCCTTGTCGATCAACCGCGCGCGTACCCCTTCGCGGAATTCCGGATGACGACAGCAGTTTAGACTCATGGTGTATTCCATCTGGAACACCTGGGCCAGTGACAGGTGCCGAGCGCGGCTGACTTGCTCCCAGACCAGATGTGCGGTCAGCGGGCAACCCTCGCTCAGGGTCTTCGCAGCGCGGCTGAGCAGCAGGTCGTTGTGCTCACGCAGCAGGCTGATGGCGCGCCAGGCACAGCGCACATCACTCACATCCAGCAACTCGTCGATCTGCTGACGCCGCGGCAACCATTGTGGCTCGGGCATCTTCCCGACCGCTTCTTGTTGTAAAGCCTTGAGCAGGCTGTTCAGCTGCATTGGCGTCTGTTCTTGCCAGTTCAGTTGCAGCAGGCCTTCGATCAGTTCTTCTTGCTGTTCATCCAGCAGAAAGCGGTCGGCCAGGTCCAGATCGATCGCATCGCGGCCATTCATATGGGCGCCGGTCAAACCGAGGAACAACCCGAGTTTGCCCGGCAGGCGCGAGAGAAACCAACTGGCGCCGACATCCGGGTACAAGCCGATGCTGATTTCCGGCATGGCCAAACGACTACTCGGCGTCACGATGCGGATATTGGCGCCTTGCAACAACCCCAAGCCGCCGCCGAGCACGTAGCCATGGCCCCAGCAGATCAGCGGTTTTGGGTAGGTGTGCAGGCTGTAGTCCAAGCGATATTCCGCCGCAAAGAAGTGCGCAGCCAAAGGCGGAACTTCACCCGGATGAGCACGACAGGCCTCAACCAGACTGCGTACCTCACCGCCGGCGCAGAATGCTTTGGCGCCATTACCGCGTAATAATACGCAAACGATCTGCGGGTCTTTGGCCCAGACGTCCAGGCGTTCGCTCAAGACGTTGATCATTGGCAGGGAGAGGGCGTTCAGGGACTTTTCTGCATCCAGGCTGGCGATGCCGATACGTGCGCCGTCGGTGCCTGTGAGTTCTTCGAAGTGCAGATTCATTTTGACCTCGATGACTGAATTGAGCGTTCAGTATGATCGCTGTGTGGGAAAGTGCCGGTTCTGCATCAGATCAATTGACAAGCGTGGCGAGCTTTCCTAGGGTGCGCCCATTGTTTTTTCTGGACCAAGCGATGACTTCTGACGACCGTATCAAACTCGAACCGAGCTGGAAGGAGGCACTGCGTGCTGAGTTCGACCAGCCGTACATGGCAGAGTTGCGCGAATTTTTGCGTCAGGAACATGCTGCCGGCAAGGAAATCTACCCGCCGGGCCCGATGATTTTCAACGCGCTTAACCTGACCCCGCTGGACAAGGTCAAGGTGGTGATCCTCGGTCAGGACCCGTATCACGGTCCGGGCCAGGCTCACGGCTTATGCTTTTCGGTGCAACCAGGCGTTCCGGCACCGCCGTCGCTGGTAAACATCTATAAAGAGCTCAAACGCGATCTGAACATCGACATCCCCACACACGGCTGCCTGCAAAGCTGGGCCGAGCAGGGCGTGCTGATGATCAACACCACCATGACCGTCGAGCGCGCCAACGCCAACTCCCACGCGGGCAAGGGCTGGCAGCATTTTACTGACCGGGTTATCGAGATCGTCAGCGAACACCAACCGCACCTGGTATTCCTGCTATGGGGCGCCCATGCCCAGGGCAAGCAGAAACTGATCGACGCGACCAAACACCTGGTGCTGACCTCAGTGCATCCATCGCCGCTGTCCGCTTATCGCGGGTTCCTCGGTTGTGGGCACTTTAGCCGGGCCAACAAGTTTCTTGAGCAGAATGGCGAGACGCCGATCGAGTGGCGATTGCCGCCGGTTTGATGCGCTGACTGGTAGGGCCTCATCGTGAGCAGGCTCGCTCCCACATTGATTGTGTGAACACTGAAAATCCAGTGTGGGAGCGAGCCTGCTCGCGATGAAGGCACCTCGGTCGATCAGACGGAATCCGGTTGTCGGTTCCAATACCGGAACAACGGCTCCGCCAGAAACAACACAAACAGCAACCGCATCACCTGCATCGCGGTCACCAGTGGTACCGACAGCTGTAAGGTTTCGGCGGTCAGGCTCATTTCAGCGATGCCACCGGGCATCATGCCCAGCGTCAGTGAACGCAGGTCCAGCTGCGTCAGGGCGCTAAGGCCTAGTGCCGCCAGGGTGGCGATCAACATGGTCAATGCCGTGCCGATCAAGGTCCGCCCCATGAACGATGGCGCTCGACGGAAGAACTGCCGATTGAAGTGACACCCCAAACCGCTGCCAATCAACCACTGACCGATCTGGCTGCCGCCATTCGGCAGGCCGATATGCAGATCCCAGGTAATGCTCACCGCCGCACTCACCAGCAACGGCCCGAACAACCACGGGTTAGGTTGGCGCAAACGCTGCCAGAGCCAGGCGAGCAGGGCGCCCGCCGGAAATAGCACCGCCAGCCAGCGCCAATCGACAGCCGTTGGATGAAGCACCGGAGCGCCTTCTCCCAACACGTACTTGAACGCTGCCGGCACACATAACACCACCACCAGCACCCGCAAACTCTGCCCGGCCGCGACGCGACTGAGCACCGCGCCATTGCGTGCGCCGAGGTTGACCATCTCACCGGAACCGCCGGGCATGCTGGAGAAAAATGCGGTGGCGCGATCCTCTCCGGTGCGTCGCAGCAACCAGACCCCGACCACGCTGGACAGACTGGTGACCAAGGCACCGAAGAAGATCAAACCGAAGTGGCTCATGACCTGCTCGATCACCACAGGGGTGAAGTGCAGGCCTATGCCGATGCCCACGATCCACTGACCGCATTTACGCCCGCCAGCTGCCAGGGTGTCAGGCAGCGCACCAGAATGATCGCCAGCAACGAGCCGACCATCCATGGCAGCGGCCAGCCAATCTGGCTGGCGAGGTAACCGCCAAGCAGACCGACTAGCGGTGTTCCCCACCAGCTTTTGAAGGGTCGATCAAACATCGGCGATTGCACGCCGCGCTACGGAACGTTTGCGCCAGATTCGCAGGATTGGCATCAACAGCATGATCGCCGTCAGCACCCAGACGCCGAAGGTGATCGGGCTCGACCAGAGAATCTCCAGTGCACCGTTGGAAATCGACAGTGCACGACGCAGATTCTGTTCCATCAGGCCGCCGAGAATGAAGCCCAGCAGGACCGGCGACAGCGGGAAGTCGAGCTTGCGCAGGATGTAGCCGAAGATGCCGATGCCGATCATCAGGAACAGATCGAAGGTAGTGGCATGCACGGCGTAAACACCGATCCCGGTGATGATGGCGATCACCGGTACCAGTGCCCAGTTCGGCACTGCGAGGATGCGGGTGAAGATGCGGATCATCGGGATGTTGAGGATCACCAGCATAACGTTGGCGACGAACAACGAGGCGATCAGGCCCCAGACAATGTCCGGCTGTTGTTGAAACAGCAGCGGACCGGGGGTGATGTTGTACAGCGACAGCGCGCCGATCATCACCGCGGTGGTTCCTGAGCCGGGTACACCCAGCGTCAGCATTGGCACCAGCGCGCCGCAGGCAGCACCGCCGATGGCGGTTTCCGGTGCCGCAAGACCACGCACGTCACCCTGGCCGAACGTGCCGCTGGCACCGGCGATACGTTTCTCGGTCATGTAGGCCACGGCACTGGCCAGGGTCGCACCGGCACCCGGTAACACGCCCATGATGAAACCCAGCACACCGCAACGGATATTCACCGTGAATACCGACGCCGCTTCCTTGAAGTTGAACATCATGCGGCCGGTGGCTTTCACCGCTTCCTGGCCGCGATGGGTTTTTTCCAGCAGCAAGAGGATTTCACTGATGGAGAACAGACCCAGCACCAGTACGACGAACTGAATGCCGTCAGTGAGGTGGATGTTGTCACCGGTGAACCGGTATACGCCGCTGTTGGCATCGATACCGACAGACGACAGGAACAAACCGATCAGCGCCGCGATGAAGGTCTTGAGCGGTCGATCGCCGGCCATGCCGCCGAGGCAGACAATGGCGAAGACCATTAGCACAAAGTATTCCGCCGGGCCGAAGGCGATTGCCCATTTCGCCAGTAGCGGGGCGAACAACACCATGCCGCAGGTGGCGATAAAGGCGCCGATGAACGAGCTCCAGGCCGACAATGACAACGCCACACCAGCCATGCCCTGGCGGGCCATTGGGTAACCGTCGAGGGTGGTCATTACGGTGGAGGCTTCACCAGGGATGTTCAACAGGATCGAACTGATGCGGCCGCCGTATTCGCAGCCCAGATAAACCGCAGCCAACAGAATCAGCGCCGATTCCGGCGGCAGACCGAGGGCGAAGGCAATCGGGATCAACAGTGCCACGCCGTTGATCGGGCCCAGGCCTGGCAGCAGGCCGACCACCGTACCGATCAGGGTGCCGCACAGCGCGGTCACCAGGTTGTACGGTGTCAACGCAACGCCAAAACCCTGGCCGAGATAATTCAGGGTATCCATATCAATTCTCCAGAACGTCGAGCAGGCCCAAAGGCAGTGGCACGTCCATTACCCGATCAAACAGCAGGTACAGACCGATACTCATCAGGCTGATGATCACAACGCTAGGTAACCAGCGTCCGCCATACAGACGCGCCATTGGAATGCCGACGAGGATGCTGGAAACAACAAATCCGAGCGGTTCGAAAGTTCCGGCGAATACCAGCAACAGCACCACGCAGATGCCGATCTTGGTCAGCGTTTCGCGGTCCAGTTGCGGTTCGTCTTCGCTGTGCACGATCGGCGCCGGGCGAAAAATCATGTAAAGCAGACCCAGCCCCATCAGGCTGAGCATCAGCAGGGGAAAGGCCCGAGGCCCGACCGGTTCGTAGGAAAATGCGGCCTGATACGGCCACGCCATCAGTGCCAGGCCAATGCAGACCAGTAGCAGCACGGACGCGAAAATGCGTTGTAAGAGCATGGGAAACTCCTGGGTCACGCCCCTGATGCGCAGGGGCGCAACCGCTAGACAGAGGCGATCACTGGATCAAACCGAACTCTTTGGCCAGCACCTTGTAGTCGGCGACCTGCTTCTTCACGTAGGTGTCCAGCTCCGGGCCGGTCATGGCGAAGGGGAACAGTTCGCGCTGATCGCGCAGCTTGGCGAAGTCTTCCGAGGCGAGCAGTTTGTCGAAGGCGGCTTTCCACCAGGCGTAGTCTTCGTCGCTGACTTTTGGCCCGAGGTAGAAACCACGTACCACCGGCCAGACGATGTCATAGCCCTGTTCCTTGGCGGTCGGAATGTTTTTCATTTCCGGCTCGTCCAGGCGGTTTTCGGCAAATACCGCCAGCAGGCGCATGTCACCGCTCAGGATGTGTGGCATGGAGTCGGAGATGTCGGTGCTACCCACCTGGATGTGGCCGCCGAGCAGAGCCGTGGCAATTTCACCGCCACCCTCCAGAGCGACATAACGCAGGTCTCGCGGGTTGATCCCGGCGGCCTTGGCGATCAGTGCTGTCTGCATCCAGTCCTGGCTGCCGACGGTGCCGCCGGAACCGATCACCACTTTGCTCGGATCTTTCTTCAGCGCCTGGACCAGGTCGTCGAGGTTCTTGTAGGGCGAGTCGCTTTTCACTGCGATGGCGCCATAGCTGGTGCCGACCGCTGCCAGCCAACGTACGGCGTTTTCATCGAAACGCCCGAACTTGCCTTGGGCCAGGTTCAACAACGAACCACTGGACCAGGCGACCAGCGTGCCGGCGTCGGCCGGGCGCTGAGCGACCACCGCGTTGTAAGCCACCGCGCCGACCCCGCCGGGCATGTAGGTCACACGCATCGGTTTGCTCAGCAGTTTTTCGTTGACCAGCGCGCTTTGCGCCAGTTTGCAGGTCAGGTCGAAACCACCGCCCGGCGAGGCCGGGGCAATGCATTCCGGGCGTTTCGGCTCGGCGAGCAATTGGCCAGCAAAGAGCATGCAGCTGGCGGCCAGGGCGAATGTACGCAGTGATAAGTTCATTGTTGTCTCCACGGGAGTTGTTATTGGTTTTTTGATTACCAGAGTGCAACGCTGTAACTGACTAATAGACGCATTTCATCAGCGTCGCGAGCTGAGTAGTTGGAGCGGTAGGTAGCATTGCGCAGGCGCACGGCGACGTCTTTCAAGGTGCCGCTTTGCACCACGTACTTGATCTCGCTGTTGCGTTCCCACTCTTTACCGGTCTCACCGTTTTTCAGCTTGATATTGTCACCGCTGATGTAACGGCTCATGAAACTCAGGCCAGGAATACCGAGCTTGGCGAAGTCATAGTCGTAGCGGGCCTGCCAGGAGTGCTCTTCGGCGCCGGCAAAGTCGTTGATCTGGACGAAGTTGACCAGGTAAGGGTCGCTGCCATCGACATAGGGAAATGCGCTGTCGCCGGACATGTGCTGATAGCCGGCGGTGAGTTTATGCCCGTTCAAGGCATAGCTGACCAGACCGTTGAGGGATTTGTTGTCGATATTGCCGCCACGGGCCGCACCCTGGTCGTCACTGATAGCCAGACGCAGGTCGGTCGCGAAAGTGCCGGGGCCGAAGGGTTGCGAGGCGACCGCGCCAATGAAGTGCTGTTTGTACACATCATCGAGTTGGGCGAAGTGGTAGCTGCCGGTGATCTTGTCGGTGAACTTGTAATCTACGCCGCCGAAGTCGAAATGTTTGCCGGTGGCACCCGACACGAAACGGCTGTTCTTGTTGTTGAGGGCAATGTCCTCGAAGTCGGTGCTGTCGCGATCCTTGGCTTTATTCAAACGCCCGCCGGTGAAGGTCAGGTTCTTGATTTCCTTGGAGGTCAGCAGACCGCCCTCGAAAGTCTGCGGCAGGATGCGCCCGTCGTTGGGCTTGAGGATCGGCAGTTCCGGGATCAGGCTACCGATCTTCAGTTCGGTGGCGGAGATCTTCATTTTGCCAGTCAGGCCGAGCTTGGAGTATTCGTTAGCGGCACGCCCGTCATCGTGAGTCGGCAATAGGCCGGTGCCAGTGCGGTCGGGGCTGGAGTCGAGCTTGACCCCGAGCATACCCAGCGCGTCGACGCCGAAACCTACGGTGCCGTCGGTGTAACCCGATTGCAGGTTGAGCATGAAGCCCTGAGCCCATTCGTCACGCTTGGATTGCTGGGCACTGGTGCCATCGCGGAAGTCTCGGTTGAAATACATGTTGCGGGTTTCAAGCGTGCCGCTACTGTCTTCGAAGAAGGCTGCCTGGCTTAACGGCGAGAAGCCTGCGAGGGCGGCGACACTGGCAAGGGTGGTCTGGCTGATTCGGGAAAAACGAACAGGTGGGCGAACCTGAGGCTGCATGGACAGCATGGTGAAGTACTCCGTTATTGTTCTTATTGGCGAAAACGCTTCGAGGCGTTTTTCGGTAACTACTCCTCAGTAGTCACGGCAGTCGAAACTGTCCGTGGCTGGACTCTAACGGGCCAACCTTTCGCTAACCTTTCAGCAGACTTTCACTGTTTTCAGGCTTCACAGCGGCGGATGCGGCTGTAAACTCCGCGCCAAAGAATGGCGTCGACCGTTCCTGAATGAGGTAGTGATCCATGCGTGTTCTTCTCGTCGAAGACCATCTTCAGCTAGCCGAAAGTGTCGCCCAGGCGCTGAAAAGCATCGGTCTGACCGTCGATGTGCTGCACGATGGAGTGGCCGCCGACCTGGCCCTGAGCAGCGAGGAATACGCAGTGGCGATCCTCGACGTCGGCCTGCCGCGCATGGACGGTTTCGAGGTGCTGGCGCGATTGCGCGCTCGCGGGAAAAACCTGCCGGTGCTGATGTTGACTGCCCGCAGCGACGTCAAGGATCGGGTTCATGGGCTCAACCTTGGCGCCGACGATTACCTGGCCAAACCCTTTGAACTCACGGAGCTTGAAGCACGGGTCAAGGCATTGCTGCGCCGCAGCGTGCTTGGCGGCGAGCGCCAGCAGCGTTGCGGCGTATTGGTGTATGACCTGGACACGCGGCGCTTCACTCTAGGCGATGATCTGTTGACCCTGACCTCCCGCGAACAGGCGGTACTCGAAGCACTGATCGCCAGGCCCGGCCGGGTGATGAGCAAGGAACAATTGGCCTCCCAGGTGTTTGGTCTGGACGAGGAGGCCAGTCCCGACGCTATCGAAATCTACGTCCACCGCTTGCGCAAGAAGCTCGATGGTCAGCCTGTGGCGATCGTGACCTTCCGCGGGCTTGGCTACCTGCTGGAAACCCGCGATGCATAAGCCCAGCAGCCTGCGTTGGCGGTTGCTGTGGAACCTTGCGCTGTTGCTGGTGGTGTTGATGCTGGCCAGCGGTTTGAGCGCTTATTGGAACGGTCGAGAAGCCGCCGACACTGCTTATGATCGGACCTTGCTGGCCTCGGCAAGAACCATTGCCGCCGGCTTGTCCCAGCGCGACGGCAGTCTCAGTGCCGACGTGCCTTACGTCGCCCTCGACACCTTCGCCTATGACAGCGCCGGGCGGATTTACTACCAGGTCAACGACATTCACCAGAAGCTGATTTCCGGTTACGAAAACCTGCCCGGGCCGCCGCCAGGTACGCCACGTACCGATGATTACCCGGCGTTGGCGCGCTTTTACAACGCCCAATACCAAGGGCAAAACGTGCGGGTGGTGAGCCTGCTCAAGCCCGTCAGTGAGCCGAACATGAACGGCATGGCGGAAATCCGCGTGGCGGAAACCGACGAGGCACGGGTCCGCATGGCCCGCAGCCTGATGACCGACACCCTGCTGCGTCTGGGCTTACTGGCCATGGGCGCGTTGCTGTTGGTGTGGTTTGCCGTCAGTGCCGCGTTGCGCCCGTTGGAGCGGTTGCGTACCGCGGTGGAGGAGCGTCAACCTGATGATCTGCGCGCCTTGCCGCTGGTGGAAGTGCAGCGCGAGTTGTGGCCGCTGGTGCGGGCACTCAATCACTTTACCGAGCGTTTGCGCGGGCAGTTCGAGCGTCAGGCGCAGTTCATTGCTGATGCGGCCCATGAGCTGCGCACGCCGCTGGCAGCCTTAAAGGCGCGTCTTGAGTTGGGCCTGCGTGCTACGGAACCCGAAACCTGGCACACCACGCTGCAAAGCGCCGCTCAGGGCACGGACCGCCTGACGCACCTTGCCAATCAACTGCTCTCGCTGGCGCGTATCGAAAACGGCGCTCGGGCGATTGCCGAGGGTGGTGCGCAGTTGCTTGATCTCAGCCAGTTGGCCCGCGAGTTGGGCATGGCCATGGCGCCGCTGGCTCACGCTCGGGGCGTTGCTTTGGCATTGGAGGCCGATGAACCCGTGTGGTTGCGGGGCGAACCAACGTTGCTCAATGAGCTGTTGAGCAATCTGGTGGATAACGCACTGGCCCATACACCGCCGGGCGGCAATGTGATCTTGCGCGTCACCGCTCCTGCCGTGCTGGAAGTAGAAGATGACGGGCCGGGGATTCCACAGGAGGAGCGTGATCGGGTGTTCGAACGTTTTTACCGGAGTAACCAGCAGGGCGTTGGTTCAGGATTGGGCTTGGCGATTGTCGGTGAAATCTGCCGCGCCCATTTGGCGCAGATTAGCCTGCACGACGGTGCGCAGGCAGGCTTGAAGGTTCGGGTGAGTTTTATTGCGGGGTAGTTATTCAGTGTCTGGACTGACCCCATCGCGAGCAAGCTCGCTCCCACAGTTGATCTTCAATGGACACAATGTTTGTGTACGGCTCGATTCAATGTGGGAGCGAGCTTGCTCGCGATGGGGGCGCCTCGGTCTTGATCAGTAAAACATCGACCGAGATTCTTCCAGATCGACGCACATAGCCTTGTTTTCGGGGTCAATGCCCAGCTTTTTTAAGGCCGGCACGTTGATCATGTCGATCCTGGCCAGTGGGTGCTCGGTGTCTTTGTGGCAGTACAGCGTGGCGATCTGCACCAGATCGACATAGTCGACCCGCTCTGACTGACGCTTGAAGTCAAGGTATTGCCCCGGCAGCTTCACCAGCATTTCCGGAAATTCCCAGACACTGAGCAGCTTGTCACCGAGCAACGGATGAATGTGCTCGATCACATGGTTGAGGCTGACCGGGTCCGACAACAGCTCATAGTGATCTTCGGCGTAGGTCAGAATCGGTAGTACCCCGATCTGATGCACCAGCCCGCCGAGGGCCGCCTGATCCGGCTTCAGTTGAGTATGGCTGCGGCACAGGGCATAACTGATTCCCGCCACTTCCAGGCTCCTGCGCCAGACGTCGCGCATTTTTTGCGCCACCACCTCGGAGCGGGCATGGAAAATCTGTTCCATGACCAGGCCGATGGCGAGGTTGCTGCTGTAGTTGATGCCCAGCCGGGTGATCGCTGTGTGCAGGTCGGTCACTTCCTGGGTCGCACGCAGCAACGGGCTGTTGACCACCTTGATCAGGCGCGCCGACAACGCCGTATCGAGCCCAATCACTTTGCTTAGCGTACTGACGCTGATTTCCGGGTCTTCAGCAGCCTTGCGAATCCTGAGGGCCACTTCCGGTAACGTTGGCAGAACCAGGTCATCGTTATCGATGGCCTCAACCAAATCCTGTTGGACCTTTTCCGCCAGCTCACTCATTTCTGTTCTCTAGGGTGTTGCAAAAAAGGTGCTGCAATTAACGCTGGATTTCGCGATCGCGATCCAGTTGGTAAGGCAGGTCAAGCAGTTGCAGGGCAGGGCCCTCGAGGGCGCCAAGATGGATGACGCCACCTTCTGCGGCTTCGGCTTGCAGCACTGCCAGAAGTTCAATGTTTTGTTCGGTACGGGCGGCGATGACCACTTCGCCGATAGAACTGCCATGGGTCGGGGAAAACAGCGGCGTGCCGGGCTCTGGCAACTCGGCAGTGTCCAGTTGCAGTCGATACAGACGACGCTTGAGTTTGCCCAGGTACTGCATGCGCGCGACGATTTCCTGGCCGGTGTAGCAGCCTTTCTTGAAGCTCACGCCGCCGATGGCTTGCAGGTTAAGCATCTGCGGGATGAACAGCTCGCGGGTGCTTGGCATGACCTGACCGATGCCAGCTCGAACTTGTCCGAGCAACCACTGATTCAAATCGCCTTCGATTAGCTGCGCGGACAATTGACCACGCAGGGTTTGGGCCTGATCCGCGGCCGTCCAGAGTTCGGCTCTGTCGGGGGAGACACGAATCGCGATCAGGCCGTTACCGCGCACTACGGCGTCGGTTTCTGGCGGCAGATCAAGACCCAGGGCGGCCAGCGCGGCATCAGCCTGGCCGAGACCGAAGCGAACCCAGGCAGTGCTTTCGTCGGTCAGTTTGGATTTGGAGAATACGGCGTACTTTTTCAGATCCGCCAGTTGCGGCTCCAGCAACTCGGTGGCCATCGCCAGCAGGTAGCCATCGCCTTCAAGCAGGATGCGAAAGCTCGATTGCATGCGGCCTTTCTGCGTGCAGCGTGCGCCGAGACTGGCCTGGGTTTCGCTCAGGTAATTGAGGTTGCAGGTCAGTTGCCCCTGAAGGAATTTGCTGGCGTCCGGGCCGCGAACGGCGAGAACACCTTCGTGGGACAACGTGCAGAAAAAAGCAGAATCAGCCATGGGTCATCGCAGGGTAAAGAGTCTGAGGGACATCATAAGGGGGCGCCCTTGAAATGGGTAGTTCACAAAGGATAGTTGGTCCCGACCAAAGCCGACTGTTCGCCGTGGCCTCGGGCTGTATACTTGCGCTCTAATTTGAGGAGCGCTCCATGGTCGAAGATGTTGAACTGAATCGCCTCTATTGGCACAGCCGCCGCGGCATGCTTGAGCTGGATGTATTGCTGGTGCCATTCGTGAAAGAGGTCTACCCGCATCTGAATGCCAAAGACCGCGAATGCTACACCCGGCTGCTTGAGTGTGAAGATCAGGACATGTTCGGCTGGTTCATGGAACGCGCCGAATCGGAAGATCCTGAGCTGCAGCGCATGGTTCGGATGATTCTGGACCGTGTCCAGCCCAAGTAGTTATTTCGAATGCCGCTGGCATGCCTCGCGGCAGTTGCTGGCGGCTTATCTTCTGGCTCAGCTGTTCGCGCTGGGTTCGCTGTCTCTTCTCTCTATACCGATCTGGGCGAGTCTGCTCGGTGTTGCGCTGTGCCTGACTCATGGCCTGTGGGCGCTACCGCGGCAGATACTGTTGACTCATCCCGCATCGTTCACCGGTTTGCGCCGTGATGCCGATGGCTGGCAACTGTGGAATGCCGCCCATGGCTGGCAGGCTGTGCAGTTGCGGCCTGATAGCCTGGCATTGCCAGTGATTGTCGTGCTGCGTTTTCGTCTGCGCGGTGAGCGGCGCGTGCGGTCGATCTGCGTGCCGCGTGACTCGCAGGCGGCGGATGTGCACCGGCGCCTGCGGGTTCGGCTCAAATTCAGTCGGCGTAGGTGGGCGGCACCAGAATAGTGTCGAGGGCAACCGGCAGCATATTCGGGTAATCGAGGGTGTAATGCAGGCCTCGGCTTTCCTTGCGCTCCATGGCTGAGCGGATCATCAGTTCGGCAACCTGAGCCAGGTTGCGCAACTCGATCAAATCGCGGCTGACTTTATAGTTGCTGTAGAACTCATCGATCTCATCCAACAGCAGACGCACACGGTGCTGCGCCCGTTGCAGGCGTTTGTTGGTGCGCACGATACCGACGTAGTCCCACATGAAACGCCGCAACTCATCCCAGTTGTGCGCAATGATCACGTCTTCGTCGGAGTCGGTGACCTGGCTGGCGTCCCAGGCGGGCAGGGCGACAGGGTGCGAGATCTGCGGTAACTGCTCAAGAATGTCCGCCGCCGCCGAGCGGGCATAGACAAAACACTCCAGTAGCGAGTTGCTAGCCATGCGATTGGCCCCGTGCAAACCGGTAAAGCTGGTTTCGCCAATGGCATAAAGGCCCGGAACATCGGTACGGCCATGTTGATCGACCATCACCCCGCCGCAGGTGTAGTGCGCCGCCGGGACCACCGGGATCGGCTGCTTGGTGATATCGATGGAGAATTCCAGGCAGCGCTCATACATGGTCGGAAAGTGGCTTTTGATGAACGCTTGCGGCTTGTGGCTGATATCCAGGTACACGCAGTCGATGCCCAGACGCTTCATCTCATGGTCGATGGCGCGGGCGACGATGTCGCGCGGCGCCAGTTCGGCTCTAGGGTCGAAGCGCTGCATGAAGCGTTCGCCGTTAGGCAGTTTCAGGTGCGCACCTTCGCCGCGCAGGGCTTCAGTGATCAGGAAACTCTTGGCTTGAGGGTGATACAGGCAGGTGGGGTGGAACTGATTGAATTCCAGATTCGCCACCCGGCAACCCGAGCGCCAGGCCATAGCAATGCCATCACCGCAGGCGCCGTCGGGGTTACTGGTATAGAGATAGACTTTCGCTGCGCCACCGGAGGCGAGGATGGTGAAGCGCGCGCCAAAGGTGTCGACTTCGCCAGTGCCGCGGTTCAGCACGTAAGCGCCAAGGCAACGGTCGCCACCCAGGCCCAGACGTTTTTCAGTGATCAGATCGACTGCAACCCGTTGTTCTAACAGTTCGATATTCGGTCTTTGCCGCGCCTGGGTCAGCAACGTCTTGAAAATCGCTGCGCCTGTAGCGTCGGCAGCATGAATGATGCGCCGATGGCTGTGGCCGCCTTCGCGGGTCAGGTGGAATTCGAAACCACCGTCTTCGGTGCCGGACTGTTCATCGCGGGTGAAGGGGACGCCCTGATCGATCAGCCACTGAATCGCCTCACGACTATGCTCGACGGTAAAGCGCACTGCATCTTCATGGCACAGGCCGCCGCCGGCATTGAGTGTGTCATCGACATGGGACTCAACAGTGTCGGTGTCATCCAGTACGGCAGCAACACCGCCCTGGGCCCAGAATGTCGAGCCGTTGGCGAGGTCGCCTTTGCTCAATACGGCAATGCGCAGATGACCGGGCAAGGTCAGCGCAAGACTCAAGCCGGCAGCACCGCTGCCAATCACCAGAACATCGTGTTGAAACTGTTGGCTCATTTCAGATTCCGCTCAAAGCGACCCGGGTCGGGGTTGGCGCAAGACACCTGGATCGGCGAGTCAAGCAGCCATACAGCCTACTAGTATATAGAGGGGGGGATCGGCACAATAGCCAGGCTGTCGTGGCATTGTGAAACTACTGTGGCTCAAAGGCTGCTTTCAGGTAGAGAAGGCGCCGGTTGATTTATCAGGTAAATCGTCGATTAGACGACTGTATCGAGGATAAACCGGTATTTTTCGCTTCAGAGTCGCACAATGTTCATTTCGCATGACTATAAATTTTGGGAACTTTTGCTGAGCAGACAGGCTCAATAGAAGGTTGCCCGATGGAAGGGAACAGCGTCGGAATCATGCAGGACTGGTATACCGGTCTTTGTGGGTGCTTTCGACGACAGGATTATTCGCGCAGCCGGCCTTGCCAGAGCTGCGCTTTTCGTGCGTGCCAAATCAGAGCGCGCAGGAAACTTGCTTGGAGGGGGAGAACTTTTGCGAAAAGCCCGAGTCTATGTTTGCAAGCTAGATCGTTTGGTAATGCGAGCCTCCTCCAAGTTTACCGAGGAGTGTTCATGCTAACCCAGGAAGAGGATCAGCAGCTTGTAGAGCGCGTTCAGCGCGGTGACAAGCGAGCTTTCGATCTGCTAGTGCTGAAATACCAGCACAAAATTCTCGGGTTGATCGTGCGTTTTGTGCACGACACCCATGAAGCCCAGGATGTCGCACAAGAAGCTTTTATCAAGGCTTACCGTGCACTTGGTAATTTTCGCGGCGACAGCGCGTTTTATACATGGCTGTACCGCATCGCCATCAACACGGCGAAGAACTATCTGGTTTCACGCGGCCGCCGGCCGCCGGATAGCGATGTCAGTTCTGAAGATGCGGAGTTCTACGACGGCGATCATGGTCTCAAGGATCTCGAGTCGCCGGAGCGTGCATTATTGCGCGATGAGATCGAAGGCACCGTCCATCGAACCATTCAGCAACTGCCAGAAGATTTACGTACGGCGTTAACTTTACGTGAATTCGATGGTCTGAGTTACGAGGACATTGCGAGCGTCATGCAATGTCCGGTGGGTACCGTGCGCTCCCGGATTTTCCGCGCTCGGGAAGCCATCGATAAAGCCCTGCAGCCGTTGTTGCAGGATTAACCGAGACAGCGGCGACAGCCAAGAGAGGAACCGCCATGAGTCGTGAAGCCCTGCAGGAATCGCTGTCCGCAGTGATGGATAACGAAGCGGACGAACTGGAATTACGTCGGGTATTGAATGCCTTTGACGATGTTGAAACCCGCGACACCTGGGCTCGTTATCAGATCGCTCGGGCAGTGATGCACAAAGACTTGTTGCTTCCTCGTTTGGACATCGCTGCAGCAGTTTCTGCGGCTCTGGCTGACGAAGCCGTACCTGCCAAAGCTACTCGTGGTCCATGGCGCAGCCTGGGTCGTCTGGCTGTTGCCGCTTCGGTGACTGTTGCTGTGCTGGCTGGTGTACGCTTGTATAACCACGATGAGATCGCAGGAGTCGAATTGGCTCAGCAATCGACTCAACCAGGTCTGACTGTTCCGCAGGTCAAAGGACCAGCGGTGTTGGCAGGCTATAGTGAGAGTACGGAAGCCACTGGTCCTATGGCCAACGGCGTGCTGCAAGGTCAGCCAGGCTGGCACGATCAGCGTCTGCCAAGCTACCTGCGTCAACATGCTCAACAAGCTGCATTGAACGGCACTGAAAGCGCTCTGCCTTATGCCCGTGCGGCAAGCCTGGAAAATCGCTAAGGAGGATCATGCGCGCCATACCTCTACTTACGCTTCTGCTCAGTGGCTGGTTCATTGTTCCAGTCCATGCCGATGAAGCCCAGGACTGGTTGACCCGTCTGGGCCAGGCCGAGCAACAGCAAAGCTTTCACGGTACTTTCGTCTACGAGCGTAACGGTAGTTTTTCTACCCATAACATCTGGCACCGCGTCCAGGATGGTAAGGTCCGCGAGCGTTTGCTTCAGCTCGACGGCTCAGCTCAGGAAGTTGTGCGCATTGATGGGCATACTCAATGCGTAAGCGGCACCCTGATAGCGGGGCTGGGGGATGCTCCTGATTCTGCCGCTCGTGCACTTGATCCACAAAAGCTCAAGAATTGGTACGACCTTGCCGTTATTGGCAAGTCGCGTGTGGCCGGTCGACCGGCGGTAATAGTTTCCCTGACGCCTCGTGATCAGCATCGGTATGGTTTCGAACTGCATCTTGACCGTGAAACAGGCTTGCCGTTGAAGTCATTGCTGTTGAATGACAAAGGGCAATTGCTTGAGCGGTTCCAGTTTACCCAGCTTGATACTGCTGATATGCCAAAGGACAGCGAGCTGCAAGCCAGCGCCGAATGCAAGCCTGTGGTTCTCGACAGTGACAAGGCTTCGGCGGTGAAGACTGCTCAGGTTTGGCATTCGGACTGGCTTCCACCGGGATTCGAACTGACCAGCAGCAGCGCACGCAAAGATCCAGACACCAAGACGCTGGTCAATAGTCTGATGTATGACGATGGCTTGGCACGATTCTCGGTGTTCCTTGAGCCGCTGAACGGTGCGGTGGTCACCGATACTCGAACTCAGCTGGGCCCGACCGTTGCGGTCTCGCGGCGACTGACCACGCCGAACGGTGAGGTAATGGTGACGGTGGTTGGTGAGATACCAATTGGCACTGCTGAACGGATTGCGCTTTCCATGCGCACCGATGCCACTGCGTCCAAGCAGTGAGCTTCTGAAATGATGCTCATCAAAACGCTTGATTGTGTAAGAGGTCAGCAATGCCTACTCCACAACTGAGATGTCGAAATATTTGGTGAGCATTTCAATTTGCAAAATAACCAGAATTTTTCTATAGGTCAGAGCCTCTCGGCTCTGGCCTTGTTTGTTGTTCCCGGAACAAAAGTACCGGCGTATATTCCCCTGGTATTTGTTGCTCCATATCGCTTAACCACGCTCGTTGTAACGGGAGCCGTATGTCGATACCACGCTTGAAGTCTTATCTATCCATTGTCGCCGCCGTGTTGTTGCTTGGTCAGACGGTCGCCGCCCAAGCGGCTGAGCTTCCTGACTTCACGCAGTTGGTCGAGCAAGCCTCGCCCGCAGTAGTGAATATCAGCACCACCCAAAAACTCCCTGATCGCAAGGTCTCCAATTCGGCTCAAATGCCGGATCTGGAAGGGCTGCCACCGATGTTGCGTGAGTTTTTTGAGCGCGGCATGCCGCAACCACGTTCGCCACGCGGTGACCGTCAGCGCGAAGCCCAATCTCTGGGTTCGGGTTTCATTATTTCCCCCGACGGCTACATCCTGACCAACAACCATGTGATCGCCGATGCGGATGAAATCATCGTGCGGCTTTCTGATCGCAGTGAGTTGAAAGCCAAGTTGATCGGCACTGATCCGCGTTCGGACGTGGCATTGCTGAAGATTGAAGGCAAGGATCTGCCAGTCCTGAAACTGGGCAAATCCCAGGATCTGAAAGCCGGGCAATGGGTGGTCGCTATCGGCTCACCGTTTGGTTTTGATCACACGGTGACCCAAGGTATCGTCAGCGCCATCGGTCGTAGTCTGCCGAACGAAAACTATGTGCCGTTCATTCAGACTGATGTGCCGATCAATCCGGGCAACTCCGGTGGTCCGCTGTTCAACCTTGCCGGTGAAGTGGTCGGGATCAACTCGCAGATCTACACCCGTTCCGGTGGCTTCATGGGCGTGTCGTTCGCTATCCCGATCGATGTCGCGATGGACGTTTCCAATCAGCTTAAGAGCGGTGGCAAAGTCAGCCGCGGCTGGCTGGGCGTAGTGATCCAGGAAGTGAATAAAGACCTGGCTGAGTCCTTCGGTCTGGACAAACCGGCCGGTGCGCTGGTGGCGCAGATCCAGGATGACGGTCCAGCGGCCAAAGGTGGTCTGCAGGTGGGTGACGTGATTCTGAGCATGAACAATCAGCCGATCGTCATGTCTGCGGATCTGCCGCATCTTGTGGGCGCGCTCAAGGCTGGTTCCAAAGCCAACCTTGAAGTCATCCGTGACGGCAAACACAAAAATGTCGAGCTGACCGTCGGCGCTATTCCGGAAGAAGGTAAAGAGTTGGACTCCCTGCCTAAGTCCGGCATCGAGCGCAGCAGTAACCGTCTAGGCGTTGCCGTGGTTGAGCTGACCGATGAGCAGAAGAAGGCCAACGACCTTAAGGGCGGCGTAGTCATCAAGGAAATTCAGGATGGTCCTGCAGCCTTGATCGGCTTGCAGCCGGGCGACGTGATTACCCACTTGAACAACCAGGCAATTGGTTCGACCAAGGAATTTACGGAGATCGCCAAGGCGCTGCCGAAGAATCGTTCGGTGTCGATGCGGGTTCTGCGTCAAGGTCATGCCAGCTTTATCACCTTTAAACTGGCTGAATAATCGGGCAACCCATTGTTCGCGGTATTAAAAAGCCCGTCTCGAAAGAGACGGGCTTTTTTGTGGGCTGGATAAATGTCAGTGCATCATGTCTTTGACCATTTGCTCCTGATCCATCAGCTCCCTTTGTCGCGCATCGATCCTTGAAGACAGTGGGAAGTTGGTGCCAGCACGGCGCTTGGCGAAGTCGAGTTGCTGGATCGCCTGACGGTAGTCGCCGATCAGTGCGAAGTACTCGGCGCGGGCCTGATGCAGGCCGATGATATTGCCGGAAAGCCCGCGGGTTTCCGCCACCATGTACCAGACATCCGGATCGTCCGGACGAGTCTTGAGCAAGCCCTCTAGTGCTTTCTCGGCGTCAGCTGGACGGTTCTGTTTGAGCAGTAAATCAACACGCACCTGGTTCAGCGGGTAGTTGCCCGGATATTGCGTCAGCATCCGATCGACTCGTGATTGGGCATCTGGCAGGCGGTTGTTGGTGATGTCCAGGTCAATCTGCGCCAGGTTATAGGTGATGTCGTTCGGTGACTTGGCCAGCAGTTGCTTGAGGTTCTCGCGCGCTTCATTCAGCTGACTGCCTTTGATCTGGGCGATCGCCAGGCCGTAGCGGGCTACTTCATTTTTCGGGTTTTCATCGAGCTGGGCACGGAAGCGTTTGGCGCCAAGGCCTGGGGTTTCTTCGTAGTTCAGCTGGACCCGTGCGCGAATTAATTGATAGCGCAGACTGTCTTCGGTGCCGCCTGGTTTGGATTGCTCGGCGCGGTTGCGGGTGTCGGCGATCCGCGATTCGGTGACCGGGTGAGTCAACAGGAATTCCGGTGGTTTGGCATCGAAGCGGTACTGGCGCATCAGTCTTTCGAACATGGTCGGCATGGAGCGCGGGTCGTAACCGGCTTTTTCCAGGTTGAGAATGCCGATGCGGTCGGCTTCCTGCTCGTTCTGGCGCGAGAAGCGTCGTTGCTCTTGAATGGCTGCAGCCTGGGTGCCAGCGATGGCAGCAATCCCGGCATCACCGGCGCCGGCGGCGGCGATCACGATACCAGCCAACAAGGCGGCCATCATCGGCACCTGCATGCGTTGCTGGGCTTCTACGCCGCGAGCAAAGTGGCGTTGCGACAAGTGAGCCAATTCGTGAGCCAGCACTGACGCATATTCGCCTTCGGTCTGGGCATTCAGAAAGAGCCCGCCATTGACCCCAACAATCCCGCCCGGCGCCGCGAAGGCGTTGAGTTGCGGGCTGTTGATCAGAATGAACTCCAGGCGCCGGTCAGAGACCTGGCTGGTTTCCACCAGCTTATAGACGCTGGTTTCGACGTAATCCTTGAGTTGCGGGTCGTTAAGTTGTGACACCTGACTGCGCAACAGCGCCAGCCAGGCACGGCCCAATTGGTGTTCTTGTTGCGGTGAGACGATGGCAGAACTGGCGTCGCCGAGTGACGGCAGGTCGTCGGCGAAGCCCGGTGAGGCGAGCAGGCAAGCGAGCGTCAGCAGGGTAGGGCGCAAAAAAGTCATGCACAAAGCCTTAGTCGACAAAGAGCTTACTGTAGCCGGACACTTGCGTTGGGACCAGATATTCTAGGCGGCTCGAATACCTGCCAGGAGTAAAATGATGACAGACGCTGTAGAGCACGACGCCGAGTTGGACGCCAGCGGTCTGAACTGCCCGCTGCCATTGCTTAAGGCCAAGCTTGCGCTCAATAGCCTGCCCAGCGGTGCGGTGCTCAAGGTGATCGCCACCGATGCCGGCTCCCAGCGCGACTTTCGCACGTTTGCCCGTTTGGCCGGTCATACGCTGCTTCGTGAAGAAGATGAAGCCGGTGTCTATCGCTATTGGCTGCGCAAAGCCTGAAATCTGCAGCGCCCATTTTTAAGGATCATTGATGTTCAAGGTGTTACGCGACTGGATTCAGCGCTACTTCTCCGATGAAGAGGCCGTGGTGCTGGCCGTTCTCTTGTTCCTGGCCTTTACCGCGGTGCTCACCCTGGGTGGAATGCTGGCACCGGTATTGGCAGGTATGGTGCTGGCGTATCTGATGCAAGGGCTGGTCAGCACACTTGAGCGCCTGCGCTTGCCCGGTGGGGCAGCGGTTGGCCTGGTGTTCGCTTTGTTTATGGGCGTGTTGCTGGTGTTCATCGTGGTGGTTGTGCCATTGCTCTGGCATCAGTTGATCACCTTGTTCAACGAGTTGCCGGGCATGCTCGCCAAGTGGCAATCACTGCTGTTGCTGCTGCCGGAGCGTTATCCGCATCTAGTGTCCGATGAGCAGGTGCTACAGGCCATCGAAGTGGCGCGCGGTGAAATCGGCAAATTCGGCCAATGGGCACTGACGTTCTCGCTGTCCAGCCTGCCGTTGCTGGTCAATATCATGATCTACCTGGTTCTAGTGCCGATCCTGGTGTTTTTTTTCCTCAAGGACCGGGAAATGATCGGGCAATGGGTCCGTGGCTACCTGCCCCGCGAGCGAGCGTTGATCACCCGGGTGGCGCAGGAAATGAATCGTCAGATCGCCAATTACATCCGCGGTAAGGTCATCGAAATCTTCATTTGCGGTGGTGTTACGTACATTGCCTTCGTTGCGCTGGGTCTGAACTACGCGGCATTGCTTGCGCTGTTGGTAGGGGGTTCGGTCGTGGTGCCCTACGTCGGGGCGGTGGTCGTGACCGTGCCGGTGATGCTGATTGCGCTGTTCCAGTGGGGCTGGAGCGATCAGTTCATCTATCTGATGGCGGTCTACGGAATCATTCAGACGCTGGACGGCAACGTGCTGGTGCCGCTGCTATTCTCGGGGGCGGTCAACCTGCACCCGGTGGCGATTATCTGTGCGGTGTTGTTGTTTGGCGGGTTGTGGGGCTTCTGGGGAATTTTCTTCGCGATCCCGCTGGCTACCCTGTTCAAAGCGGTGCTGGATGCCTGGCCGCGCAAGGAGCCGATTGTGGCGCCGTTGTTGTAAATGTCATTGCCAGGTAAAACGCCGGTGGCTGCCGCTGAAAAGATCGTCCGAACGCGGCCCGAACCTGCGGCAGCTCCTACGCCGATCACGGTTTTCTGTAGGAGCTGCCGCAGGCTGCGATCTTTTGGAGTGCCGCTTGTTCGGATCAGGCCTTGTTCAGGGCCTGAGCTGCAGCCAGTACAGCATCCACATGACCAGGTACTTTCACGCCGCGCCATTCCTGACGCAGGACGCCATCCTTGTCGATCAGGAAGGTGCTGCGGTCTACGCCCATGTACTCCTTGCCGTAGAGCTTTTTCAACTTGATCACGTCGAACAGCTGGCAGATGGCTTCGTCCTTGTCGCTGATCAGCTCGAACGGAAACTCCTGCTTGCACTTGAAGTTCTCGTGGGACTTCAAGCTGTCGCGGGACACGCCGAACACTTCGGTGTTGGCTGCCTTGAACTCAGCGTATTGATCGCGAAAGCCCTGGCCCTCGGTGGTGCAGCCAGGTGTGCTGTCCTTCGGGTAGAAGTAGATCACCACTTGCTTGCCTTTGAGCCCGCCGAGGCTGACGGATTGCCCGCTGGTGGCAGGCGCTTCGAAGTCGGCGACAGGTTGGTCGATAGCAACGGCCATGAAAGCTTCCTTACATTGGGTTCTGTGGGCGCCACGGTTCGATCAGCGCGTCGAGGTTCAGCGCATCGGCAAAGTCCAGGAACTGGTCACGCAACCAACTGATCTGTACGCCAGCCGGCAACGTTACGGTGAACGTCGCGTTGAGCATGGTGCCGCCGGTTTGCGGGGCCTGATAGGTATCGCAGGTCAGGTTTTCCAGCTCGACGTTATGGTCGATGAAGAACTGGCACAGCTCGTTGACGATGTCCGAGCGATAGGCCGAACTGACATACGCCACATAAGGCAGTGCCTCAGGACGATTTTCCAGCGCCGCGCTACGCACTACGTTAACGGTGAAAGCGTGCTTCTTGGCAAGAGAGGGCAAGCCGGCTTCCAGGCGCGCCAGGGCGTCCCAGCTGCCTGAAATCTGCAGGACCAACGCGCTGCATTCGCCATGGCGAGTCAGGCGGGAGGTCACCACGGCGCAGCGATTTTCATGGCTGGCGCGGCACAGGACGTTAGTCAGCTCCATGGGGTTGGCGCCGAGGGCACTGATAACAAGGAATTGTTCGCGGACTGTGGGGGTGGACATGCAGCATTCCTAAAACGATGAGCGGTCGATACTTCTGCGGGCTCGAGTACTGGGTGCGAGCGTCCGGATACGAATTCAGAAACCCTGAGTCTAGAGGTTGCAACGAGCTCCAGTGAGGCGAGAGCGAAGGGTGGCAACGCAGGATCGGGGCTTCGGATGCCGAAAAGGGAGGCTGAAACCTGGCGTACAAGCTTATCAGTACCGATCAAAGTCTGAAGGGTAGCGAAAACCATCGCTCAGGGGAATGGCGCGAGCGCAGTACTTTGCTTGTACAAGCATCTTGGCGCCAGTACCATTACCGCTCTCTTTTTCCGGCAGGAGCGGTTGCATGATTGCGGGCAGTATGGTGGCACTGGTCACACCCATGGATGCACAGGGTCGTCTCGACTGGGACAGCCTGAGCAAACTGGTGGACTTCCACCTGCAAGAGGGCACCAACGCCATCGTGGCGGTCGGCACTACAGGTGAGTCGGCCACCCTTGATGTGAACGAACACATCGAAGTGATTCGTCGCGTGGTAGCTCAAGTTGCAGGGCGTATTCCGGTGATCGCCGGTACGGGCGCCAATTCGACGCGTGAAGCGATCGAATTGACCACTAATGCGAAAAACGCCGGCGCTGATGCATGCCTGCTGGTAACGCCTTACTACAACAAGCCGACGCAAGAAGGCCTGTATCAGCATTTCCGCACCATTGCTGAAGCGGTCGATATTCCGCAGATTCTCTATAACGTGCCAGGCCGCACTGCGTGCGACATGCTGGCGGAGACGGTAATCCGTCTGTCCACCGTGCCAAATATCATCGGTGTGAAGGAAGCGACTGGCGATCTGCAACGTGCCAAGGACATCTTGGCTGGCGTCAGCAGCGACTTCCTGGTGTATTCCGGTGACGACGCGACCGCGGTCGAGCTAATGCTGCTCGGCGGTAAAGGCAACATCTCGGTAACTGCCAACGTTGCCCCGCGTGCCATGAGCGACCTGTGCGCCGCTGCGATGCGTGGCGATGCCGTGACTGCTCGCGCGATCCACGAAAAGCTGATGCCGCTCAATAAAACCCTGTTTATCGAATCCAACCCTATTCCCGTGAAATGGGCTCTGCACGAGATGGGCTTGATGCCGGACGGTATCCGTCTGCCGCTCACTTGGCTCAGTGCCGCCTGTCACGAACCGCTGCGACAGGCCATGCGCCAGTCCGGCGTATTGGTTTAATTGAGGAAGTACTACGCATGAAGCGAATGGCCGGACTTTCCGCACTTGCCTTGATTATCTCCAGCACCAGTGGCTGCGGTTGGGTTTGGGGCCCGGAAGGCTACTTCCGTGACCGTGGCAGCGATTACCTGGAGTCGCAACAAACCGCGCCAATGCAATTGCCGCCGAATGTCAGCACCGCCAAGCGTCTCGACCCACTGTTGCCGATTCCGCGCAACGTGGCCGACGACACCGCCAAAGGTGAATACGTAGTTCCACGTCCTCAGCCATTGTCGGCGGTAGCCGATGCCAGCGATTACAGCCTGCAGAAAAGCGGCGACTCGCGTTGGGTAATGGCTCAGCGACCACCTGCTGAAGTCTGGCCCGTGGCCGTGCAGTTCTTCCAGGACAACGGTTTTCGCCTCGATGAGCAGCGCCCACAAACCGGCGAGTTCACCACTGCCTGGCAGCACTCCGACGAACTTTCCGCTTCGATGGCCAAGCGCCTGAGCAGCGCTGGAATCGCGTCCGACAGCGAAACCCGTGTGCGGGTTCGTATCGAGCCGGGCGTACAGCGCAACACCAGTGAGGTCTACGTGATCAGTGCCGAGCGTCCTGCCGGCAGCACTGCCAACGTTGATTTTACCAACCGTTCGGTCAACACCGGCCTGGATGCGGCACTGGTCGACGAAATGCTTGCCAGCATGAGTCGGACCTCCGAGAAGGGTGGTTCGGTGTCCTTGTTGGCCGCGCGCGATTTCGATACGCCTAACCGCGTCAGCCTCACCGAAGACGGTAGCGGTAACGTGGTGCTTAACCTCGGTGAAGACCTTGACCGCGCCTGGTCGAGTGTCGGCCGTGCCTTGGAGCACGGCGAATGGCGTGTTGAAGACATCAACCGCAGCCTGGGCCTGTACTACATCAACCTTGCTGAAAAAGCCGAGAAGAAAAACGACGAGCCAGGTTTCTTCGGCAAGCTGTTTGGCAGCAAGCCGGCCAAAGAAGAAATCGAAGCCCGCGCCGAGCGTTATCAGGTTCGCCTGAGCAAGGTCGGCGATACCGTGCAAGTCACCGTCGAGAAGAACATCAACACCGTTGCGCCAGCTAGCGTGGCGCGCAAAGTGTTGGGCGTGATTCAGGACAACCTGGGCTGATCAAATGCGTTTTGCCGTTCTCGGCAGTGGTAGCCAAGGGAATGGCACGCTGATAGCCAGTGATGACACGTACATTCTGGTGGATTGTGGTTTCTCCTTGCGCGAAACCGAGCGGCGCCTGCTGCGCCTGGGTGTAAGCCCGACGCAACTGAGCGCCATACTGGTAACCCACGAACATGCCGATCACGTGCATGGCGTGGGTTTGCTGTCTCGGCGTTACAATCTACCGGTCTATCTCAGTCGCGGGACCTTGCGCGGGATGCGCAAACCCATTGAGCCGGCGGCCTTCGTGGCAGGTGGTGAGCAATTTCAGGTTGGAGCCTTGTGCGTCAGCGTGATCTCCGTCTCCCACGATGCGCAGGAGCCGACGCAGTTCGTCTTTAGTGATGGTCAACGGCGATTCGGCCTGTTGACCGATCTGGGCTCGTATTGCGCCACCGTGCTCGACAGCTATCGCGGCCTGGATGCGTTGATGATCGAGGCTAACCATTGCCGTGACATGCTCGCCCGAGGCCACTACCCGTACTTTCTCAAGCAGCGGGTTGGCGGGGACGAGGGACATTTGAACAACCATCAGGCCGCACGCCTGGTGGAAGAGTTGGGATGGCAGGATTTGCAGCATTTGGTGCTGGCCCATCTCAGCAGCAAGAACAACCTGCCGCAGCTGGCCCGGCAATGTTTTGTCGACACCCTTGGGTGCGATCCGGACTGGCTGCAATTGGCAGATCAAGATTCAGGGCTCGACTGGCGACATATCGCCTAGCCCACCTACTTAGCAAGCGGAGCCCATCATGGAAAAACGTGAAGAACTCTACCGCGGCAAAGCCAAATCGGTTTACAAGACCGATGACGCTGACCGCTTGATCCTGCTGTTTCGCAACGACACTTCGGCGTTCGACGGCAAGCGCATCGAGCAGCTCGACCGCAAAGGCATGGTGAACAACAAGTTCAACGCCTTCATCATGCAGAAACTCGAAGAAGCCGGTGTGCCGACTCAATTCGACAAACTGCTGAACGACAACGAATGTCTGGTGAAGAAACTCGACATGATCCCGGTCGAGTGCGTCGTGCGTAACTACGCAGCCGGCAGTCTGGTCAAGCGCTTGGGCGTCGAAGAGGGCCTCAAGCTCGAGCCTTACACCTTCGAACTGTTCCTCAAGGATGATGCCAAGGGTGACCCGTTCATCAACGAATCCCACGTCGTGGCGTTCGGTTGGGGCAAGGCTGAGCAACTGGTTCGCATGAAAGAGTTGTCGCTCAAGGTCAACGAAGTCTTGAACAAGCTGTTCGACGACGCCGGCCTGCTGCTGGTCGACTTCAAACTTGAATTCGGCGTATTCCACGGTGAAATCGTCCTGGGTGACGAATTCAGCCCGGACGGTTGCCGTCTGTGGGACAAAGCCACCGGCAAGAAAATGGACAAAGACCGCTTCCGCCAGGGTCTCGGAGACGTTATCGAAGCCTACGAAGAAGTTGCCAAGCGTCTGGGCGTACCGCTTTAATCGACGCAAGCATCTGATAGCACGGAAATTTTTTGCCTGGGGGCTTCGCTTCCAGCAAATGGGCTGTTATGATGCGCGCCGTTGGAGAGATGCCAGAGTGGCCGAATGGGACGGATTCGAAATCCGTTGTACTGGCGACAGTACCTAGGGTTCGAATCCCTATCTCTCCGCCAAATTCTACTAAAAGGCCCCGTTTTTACGGGGCTTTTTTGTGCTTGGCTGTTTTGTTCCCCCATTTGTCCCCCCATCCGCTTTTTTGACAAGTTGTCTCGTCGAAGGTGAGGCATGATTCGCTCATTAGTCTGCGTTTGTGAAGCAGTTACCTCTTCTTTCCATTCCGAAAGCTATTGCCGTATTGGCTGTCGACTTCCGTAAGTCAAAAGGGGAGGGGGCACCTGTACGTGCGCGCCATGGCATGGCCTGTCGCCCTTGTTTGTTCAGGCGGGTATTTGGAGAATCCGTTTGATACGGGAGTTCTATAAACCCGAATCTCAAATTGATGGGTTTGTTTATGGGGCGTGGTTAGAGCAGGCCTTGGGTGGCCCGTAACTCCAAGCTGATTGGAATCGCTGAATCAGTAGAGCAGCATGACCTGTACAGCGCGCCTGGGGATCCCGGCGCGCTGGCCAGGTCAGGCATGAAGCAGGGGGCTGATCCCCTTGACCGGAAACGCCCGCTCAAGGGGTGGCTGGCTGGGCTGAACTGCTAGAACGCTGTCCACCGGTAAAACACGTGCGAATCATTGTCTATGTCGAAAACTTCACGGTTTGCTATTGATCTGCTTGTCGAGTCAACTCGTTCCCACTTGTTGTTAGATAAGGCATGGGACATAAACTTCCGCGGAAATTCTGGATCGTCCAGTATTTCTAACATGGGGGCTCGGCCTTTCAGATGCTTCGTACGCACCTTAACTATGCGATCCCTTTTGCAATTTTAAAGGCATTGGTGTTGCTCGCCAGGGTTGCTCGATGAATTTCCGCTAACCAAGGACCCACCTTTTGCGCAGGCGAACAGGCCACCTACCGTTGTATTCGACTCAAAGGGCGCGTTGTTTTTCCCGTGCGACTATCCGGGTGCACATCCCCTATGCCTCCTGGTTCCGGCGACTGAGGGTGCGTATTTCGCTCATCGTGACCGGTCATTTCGCTAACAACGTGACCGATCCCTCCACCCCATTGCGCGGGGTCTAAATTCTAACCGCATCGGTCACGATGCCGCCTCTTCTTCCGTCTTTTGACGT